>PSRN01000304.1 GCA_003176075.1 Bdellovibrio sp. | reverse complement strand
AACAAAAATGAAAGTGGCAGACACAGGCCCGCCAGATCAAAAAGGTACAGGCGAGTCACGCCGGCCCTGCCGGCAAACCAGAAGCAGACGACCACAATTCCGATGATGGCACCAAATGCCGATTGCCCGCCTTCTTGCAAAGCCAAAACTCCCCAGAACGGCGGCGAATTTTTGAATTGAAAAAACAGTTCGGGATTATAGAATACGCAATACCCCAATCGCGACCCGACAAAGGCCCCCACCGCGCAGTCGGTGACAAACCCACCGACCAGATCCTTCTTCATGCCGGTGCCGACCTGCTTCGAATTCATCCACAATATAAAGAAGTAACTCTGGACAAAGGCCAAGACGAAGGCCAAGCCATTCCACTGAACTCCGAAGTCGCCTTGTATCCGCCATAGGTACGGACTAAAATCGTGAAGCATGCAGCGATCTTCTCAGGCCACAAGTCCAAGAGTCAAATCGAGCGTGGGCGTTGAC
Source organism: Bdellovibrio sp. (assembly GCA_003176075.1). Taxonomy (GTDB): domain Bacteria; phylum Bdellovibrionota; class Bdellovibrionia; order Bdellovibrionales; family Bdellovibrionaceae; genus PSRN01. The sequence goes on along the minus strand of PSRN01000304.1, from coordinate 24,519 downwards.
GCCGCCACGGGTTTTATGGCCCCGCTGACTTTTCTCTGCCTCTGCCTCTTCCTCTTCCTCTTTGTGGGCTGGACGGCGCCGGCCATGGAGCACGACTCCCGCAGTTGGCAGGAACCGGCCAACTCACCCACCGGCGCCAAAAACTACAAGAACAGGGTAGAAAAGATGACCGAGTCGAGATGGACACTGAAAGACTGGTTGGATCAAAAAGAAAGAAATCGGATGATGGATTTGTGGCTTGGCATGTACGCGCCGAGTCCCTACGAGTTTATTTTGAGCGTCAGCCAAATGGATTATCAGGAAGTCATCGATAATCCGGCCTCGCAAATCGGCTATAAGTCGATCAAAGGCTCGGCCGCTTTCTACGCCTTGGTTTTGGGCCTCGAAGTCGATTATGAAAACAACTGGGACGAACGTTACAATGACTTACTTGGGATGCTGAATGTGCGTGTCGCCGGCAACTCCAACCAAAGCACCCACCTGAATGTGGGTTTCGGGCTTCGCTCCCGCAACGGCGACCCGAATGTCCAAATCTTGGGGCAAAGTGTGGCCGGCGCGGAGCTCGAAATTTACATCGAACACCACTCAGGAATCCGTGGTTCTTACCGCTACGACCTGCCAAAAACGGACCCCGTGCTGGGAACGGTCAGCGGCCACCGGGCCGAGGCCGGCGTCTTCTTTGAAATCCTGAACTTCCGTTTCTTTGGCAATTGGTTCACGGAAGACTTTGACAACATGATCTCAGGCAACGCGACCAACCGAACACGAACAGGCTGGCAGTACGGACTGAAAACGTTCTTCTAAAAGTGCCAGGCCGAAGAAAAAAGTACCGGGCCTGAAAGCGCCGCGTCCTGCAGCCCTTTGAATCCACCTGTTGCGTCGATTTCAAATGAGTCGCCCTTTTCAGTCAGCGAGAACAAATTGCTCATGCGATAAACAATATTTAAGATCATCCCCGCCAAGGGAGAATTGCGCGTTCCTTTATTGAAAGCCACGACTGAAACCCGGGCTTCGACATGCCAACCGTGAATCAAATAAATATTCTTGGGTATGATCGTGGCATAACCGATATATTTTCCTTTATATTTTCGTTGTTCTTTGTACTTCCCACCCGGCAGCCAAATCACCAGGTAATCAAACTGAACGGCCGTCATTCCAAGAAAGTTAGTCAGTGAAACGGTTTTCGAACGCAACTGGGGCTCTTGGAAATCCTGCAAATCGGTCCAACACTTTACTGCTGATGGAATGGCCGTCCCGACGTTGATTTCGAAATCAACCGTAGGGGTGTCGTCGACAATCGCGTCCCAGATCAATTTGCCGACATTGACAATGTCGTCGAGCCCCACGCCGCCCTGGGGCCGCGCCGGTTTCGTTTCACGGCACACACCTTCGCCCAGATTCTTTGGAATTTCCGAACGAGGATCGAGAAGCTCGATGGCCTTTGCGACTTCAACACTCTTAACTTTGTAATAGGCGGGTTCCCGCTCTGCCGACTCTGCCACGACAGCCTCTGCGGATACCTGAGGAGCGATGGCTGAAACGAAAAAAAAAGACACACTGAGATTTCTGCCGAGCTTCCATGCCAGCTTCATATCATAAAGGCTAGCCGCTCAACGGCGCCGGCGCAAGCGAGCCGCGAAGAAACCATCCCCCCGCCTTTCACTGGGGAGGACTGACCATTGCTCTTCCAACACAAATGCGCCACGAGCGTCGGCCAAAAATTCGTTGACTTGCTGGGTGTTCTCGGTGGGCAAAATGCTGCAAGTGGAGTAAACCATCACTCCGCCCACTTTGACGATTACCGAGTCCTCTCGCAGGATCGTCGCCTGCAATTCCCGAACTCGCTGATGGAGTCCGGAATTGAACCGCCATTTCGCATCCGGGTTGCGTCGCAGAACCCCCAATCCAGTGCAAGGCACATCCAACAACAGGCGGTCAGCGGTGCCGTGCAGACGCTTGATGACCTTGCGGCTTGCAATCAGCCGAGTCTCAATATTGCTGACCCTGGCCCGGCGGGCCCGTCTTTCGAGCTCTTTGAGTTTTCCGCTCACCACATCCAGGGCAAGGATCTTCCCGCTGTTTTTCATCAGGGCGGCCAGATGCAGGGATTTACCCCCGGCGCCAGCGCAAGCATCAATGATCCGCTCCCCCGGTTGAGGGTCAAGGAAAGGCGCCACCCGTTGCGAAGCACGGTCCTGTACTTCAAACAATCCTTCTTGGAAAACCTTTGTGGCAAACACGTTTTTTCGTGCAAGCAGAGTCAGCCCGTCGCCACCATCAGCGAGTGGTTCTGTGGGGATCCCTTCCAATTCCAAGCGACGGGCGACTTCGTCACGACTGGCGCGCCACGCGTTCACCCGAAGGTCGATCGGCGCCCGCTCATTGAGAGCCTGCATCTCGACGTCCCAAGTAGGACCAAAATGCTCAAAGCCCAGCGCATCCAACTCGTCCGGTATGGAGTGACGAACGGCACGGCTGGAAGGCTGTCCAAGGGCCCTTTTGACCTCCTCGGCCTGTAGCTTCTCAGGAACTTCATCCCAACCTTCAATGATACCGTAAACACTTATAAGCCGGGCCAGATTGGGCAGGTTGGGCGGACGGTTATCATTCTGTCCTTGACCAAGCAAAACCGCTTCGAACCGTCGCTTCCAGCGAACCAACTCGTAGACTGATTCAGCAACAAATCGACGGTCTCTCGCACCCCATTTTCGGTTGCGCCGAAAGAGTTCATCGAGAGCCCGATCAGCCGGTCGTGAATGCACGAGGACCGATTGCAAGGCTTCTTCAATTCCGCGAACAAGAGGGGGATGGACACGCATATGTTTCACGATGGCGGATGTAAAAAGTAAGTCAATGCCATAGCACTTGATCTGATTCTAAGTCAGTTAGTTCTGAGAGGCAGCAGTGTCCTCACTTGGCGCATATCCCAAAGCGATCATGGTTTCGACGATCTGAACGCGGTTCTTTGAGCTCAACCAATAGCTGTTCGCTTGAAACGAGGAAGGGACATTCATTGCGATTTGATTAATTAGGCTCATTGGTTTTCCAGTTTTTATCGAGAGAATGGCGAGACGCACGCGGGCACCCGGATCCAAATTATTAGAAGCCAGCCGGGCCCGATCAATGATCTGATCTACGGTACACCCGTATTTTATGATGGCCTCGACGATTGACGACCGAGTTATTCCGCCTAGCCAGTACACCGGTTGATCAGGATAAAGGGAATATGGAATCAATCCTTCAATCTCGTTAAGCGTTGAGATGGGCACACCAGACTCTAATGAAAACAAAGCCAGGTTCAACCGCGCGGTCGTTGAGAGATTTGCATTAGTCAATTGCGCCAAGCTCAAAACTTTCACGGGATTGACCGATGAATTCGACCCCAACGAGTGGCAGGGTACAGCTCGTGCCACATTTCCTGCACTGAACGATTCAACAAGCACTGCAAAAAAAGGAACAAAAAATATTCCTTTCTAATCCCTAACATTTTCACCTTCCTGCTCCGTCAACTACCAAAGTGCCCATGAATTGTAAACTTAGGAATTGCATGTTTGAGATCCCAGGAACGCCTACAAAGAAAAAACAGCACCGAAGGTCACCGCGACGCCATTGAACTGCCCCTGGGACGTCAAATGAAAATGATTCTTCATTGCCAACTCGGCAAAGAATCCGGTGTTCTCAAACACGTCGACAAAACGGGCCCCGGCCACCAACTGATAGTCAAAGGAAATATTGGATTCATTGCTGAATTGGATGAAATAAACTCCCAGACCGGCGCCAGCGCCAAAATACAAGGGAAAATGTCGGTTGGCTTGCGGAAAAGTGAGCATGGGTAGAAGACTCAACTTCAGGGTCCGATCCCCCTCCAGTCGATATTCATTAAAGTCCATGCGAAAGCTGACATCGAACTTGTTCCATTCTTCGAACAAATAGGTCACGCCGTAGGAGATTTTTCCGACATCGTCCAGTTTGCTGAAACCGCCCCAATTATAGGACTGGGAGTTGAGGTAGGGGCCGACCCCCAAGGCCAAAAGATCCTCCCCGGCCCGGTCCACCGGGCGAGCCCCCTTTTCATCATGATCCTCGCCTTCAGATTCCGACGTGCGGGCCAAATACTTGGCCGCCGCCTTTCGGCCAACCAAGGGAGCTTCCTTGGGCTTCGAGCCGGATCTCGAGTAGGCCTTGGTCGTGGATGTCAGAAACAACACAAGTGCCGTCAAAAACAAAAGATGTCGAGCTTTCATACCCATATATGTGACTTAACGCGAAACGCAGGGGCGGTCAATGCGCCGAGGCCCGAAGCTGGTTGACGCTTGGATAGCTCGCTTCTAATTTTTAGAGTGATGAGATGTCCCCAGTGCGGCCATAGCAATGATCGAGTCCTCGACACGCGCGAGCAACGGGAGGGTGATTCCATTCGTCGTCGGCGGGAGTGCTTGAATTGCAAAGCGCGTTTTACCACTCTCGAGACCATTTCCCGTTCCTTCCCTCTCGTGATCAAGAAGGATGGGCGGCGGGAACCCTTTTCACGCGACAAGCTTCTGAAAGGAATCCAGGCCGCTTGCCAGAAACGGCCGGTGGGTCTGGCGCAAATGGAGTCCTTGGTCGATCGCCTGACTTCATGGATCGGCAATTTAGGGGAACGGGAAGTGTTATCGCGACTCATCGGCGAGCGAATCATGCGGGAATTGCGGGGTCTGGACGACGTGGCATATGTTCGCTTTGCCAGCGTCTACCGAACTTTTCGCGATATTCAAGAGTTTCTGGATACACTCAACGACGGCGACGGTCTCGGCGGGCAGTACCGTGTGTGTGACCGTCCTCCCGAAACAGATACCGAAGCCGAAACGAAGACAGGGACAAAGACAGAGACCGATACAGGGGCAGTCGATAAAGCCTCCCTCGTCGCCGAATCCTCCGGCTCCCCCATCAATTTTTCATCCGAAAGGAGTGCCGATGCGGCGTCAAGCGAGAGAACTCGCCCTGCAGACTCTTTTTCAACTTGAATTTTCACCGGAGGTTCCAGCCAAAGAACTTCTCGAGCTCATTGGCACCCAGGTGAGTTCGGAGTCCCTCAACTATGCGCAAGAGCTCGTCCAGGGTGTGCATCAGAATCTGGCGGCCATCGATTCGATGTTGAAGGGGACGCACAGCCATTGGAGCCTGCAGCGGATGGGAACGGTGGATCGCAGCCTCCTGCGGCTGGCAACCTTTGAGATGAATTTCGCATCGGCGCCGCTAAAGCCCTCCATCGTCATCAACGAAGCTGTGGAACTCGCCAAAATTTTTGGCACAGCTGAGTCGGCCGCCTTCGTGAACGGCATTCTGGATCAAATCGCGAGGGAAAATCCCGGAACATCGCAGGGGAGATCCAATTGAAACTGCTAACTCCCACGCAAGCTTGGACTCCGGGACGCCAGATGTGGGTTTCGGCGCTCCCGGCGAACTCGGCAATGGCCAGAAGAATCGATTGGTATCTTAACTTTTGCTTGAGCCGTGGCCTGCGGCATCTGCTGCCTCATCGAAGCGCTTCCCTGGAACGAATACTGAAGGAAATCAAATGGTCGTTGCCCGAAAGATTTCACACGCCAGAGGATTCACTGATGCTCGCCGTTTCACAACGGCTGCCGGCAAGCTGGGTTCTTGCGCTTTACGATCTTCGCCCCACAAGTTACGCCCAGGCCCTAGAGACCCTCCGGCGCGTCTGGCGACCCATGCAATGTCCGAACTTAAGGGTTTTTCTCCCATCCAATATTCCGCGGGAAAGTTTTGAATCCGCCTGGAAATCCCATGAACTTCCAGCCGACGCGGACTTGGTTCTCGAATGAAGGATCTCCACCCGGGAACGATTTCAATAATTTCTGACGGTACGGGTGAAACGGCGGCGACGATGATTCGGGCCGCCCTCGTCCAATATATGGATCTTGAGGTTCACATACTTCGTCACAAAAATGTGCGCACCGAAGGGCAGTTGGAACCCATCATCCAAGAGGCGGTCGAGCGCAAGGCGCTTATTGCCTATACGGTGGTGGCCGTGGGGTTACGAAACCGAATCAGAGCCCTGGCTTCCGAAAAAGGAATTCCCACCATTGACCTTCTCGGTCCCATCCTGACAACGCTAGATCAATACTTGGGCGTCTCGGAAGGCCGCAATCCGCAAGCAGGCCTGTTGCGGGTCGTTGATGACACTTATTATCGCAGGATCGAGGCCATCGAATACACGGTCAAGCACGACGACGGAAAAGCTCTTTCAGAATTGGGCAAAGCCGATATTATTCTGGTTGGGATTTCACGAACCTCGAAGACTCCTTTGTCTATCTTTTTAAGCCACAAAGGTTTCAGGGTGGCTAATATTCCGCTGGTCTTAAACACTCCTTTGCCGGCCGAACTCAATCTGGTGGACCAGCGGAAAATAGTTGGATTGGTCATCGATATTGAAAGCCTGCAACGCATTCGCAAGAATCGTCTTGAAAAATTTGGCCAAGACCCCGGGGGCACCTACGCCAGCCTGGACCACATCATGAAGGAGATTGAGTTCGCCCACGAAGTTTTTCGCCAGAACAAAAGGTGGCCCGTGTTCAACGTCACCGACCGGGCGCTCGAAGAAACGGCCACGGAAATCACGCGCATTGTGGGAACGCGCATGGGCTGGCCGGATTCAGCCTTTTTTTAATAGGTCCTCGTCAGTCGTACTCGACTGACGAAGCACGACGGTGTGTTAACCAACTCCACGCTGCCCCTTCGCCTCTCTTCTGTCGATGGGCTTTCCTTTGGGCGAATTGAGTTCCCCACTTTTAATATTTTTTTCTGCCGGAATACCTTTTTCAACTGGGTCACAATATAGGGCGTACCCCCGGGCCACATATACGCAAGCTGCGTGACCATCATGGATAAGGAACTGCAAATTCCATATCTCGCCCCCAAATTCCAACTGACCAGCACAATTCCCTGCACTATTTGGCCACTTGAGGACTCCGGATTCAGCAATTCCCGATTGTCTTTCTGATTCTTTTCCTTTCACTTCCTGTCCACAATAAATTTTCGTCCGTTGCGTGATCGTATCGGCAAATACGGCCGGCGAAAAACTACCGATCATCAAAATTGTGGATAACCATATTCTTCGATTCATATCCAAACCCTTTTCGATTATTAAGAATTAATTTACAAAGTGAAAAACCCTGAACGAATAACAAAAACTACAATAAGCAATTCTCAGACCAGTGCGCCCTGCTGATATAACGATTGCGACATAGCAAAAGGTGTTTGTTCAATATTCAAACGCTATGCAGGCATGATTTCGAAAGCATGATTCACAGGTAAGAAAAATTCATACACTTAAACCATCAGTGAATTTCAAACGTATCGAAATGAAACACTTCATCCAAGCCCGCGAAAAATCGTGCGCTACGATTTTCCCAGCCTTGGCGAGAATGGCTTTCTCATCGTAGAGTTTCCCTCTTTGTGGCCGTCCAAAAACCTTAAACGGGTGAAATTGAATTCATCGGTGCTCAAAAACTGTTGCTTTATGCGGCCCGGTTGGACAGGTCACAATGTCCAGGACGGAGGCCGGGAAAGCGTGTAAAACCAGCAATGAGCTTGCGCAAAATGCCAGGTATTCCCTAAATGGAATATATTGCTATTATTCCCTATATGGAATAAAATAGAAATACGCCATATGAGGAATATTATATGAAACCTTTAGCAGCTCATATCAGGTCCCCAAGTCAATTGGTCAATGCTCTCAAACGATATCGCAAACAGAGTTTCCTAACACAGGCCGAACTGGGGGAATCCGCGGGGCTTCCGCAAACAACAGTCTCGAAGATCGAAGTCGAAATGATTGATCCAAGCTTATCGACGCTGTTTAAGGTGCTGGCGGCACTCGATCTGGAAATTGAAATCAAAGATCGGAAGTCTTCCGTCCGCGCGGTAACGGGTAAATAAAAGATGCCTAGACCCCGCAAGAAAGCACAAAGGCTCGAAGTTTATCAGAACGGGAGGATCGTTGGGCGGCTTGAAAGAGCGGTCAATGGTGCCATTAGTTTTCAGTATTTAGCTTCATGGCTAAATGAGAAATCAATTCCGATTTCGATGCACCTGCCTCTCCAGGAGGAGGCTTTTAGGGGAAAGGAAGTATCAGACTACTTTGATAACCTTCTCCCAGATAACGATGATATTCGGGAGAGGGTTGCGAGCCGCGTTAATGCCGAAAGTCATAGGACATTTGATCTGCTGTATGCAATTGGCCAGGATTGCGTCGGAGCTCTGCAGTTTATCCCTGAAGGAAAAGAGGCTCCCACTGAGAGTGTCCCAGATGGTAAAATCCTAAAGGAAAAAGAGATCGCCGAGCGGCTTAAGTATCTGGGGTCCTTTCCACTGGGTTTAGGTCCTGCCAACGCTGACTTCAGAATCTCGATTGCAGGGGCACAGGAGAAAACCGCACTCCTAAAAAAAAATGGGAAGTGGTACATCCCCGGGGGCGCAACGCCAACCACGCATATTTTCAAACCGCCCATGGGAATTGTTCACCATGGAATCGATCTCACTACGAGTGTCGAAAATGAATGGCTTTGTCTGGAGATTTGCCGGCATCTCGGTCTTGACGTGGCCAACACCGAGATGGCCGATTTTGAAGGTCAAAAGTGTTTGATTGTCGAGCGTTTTGATCGGCGATGGGAATCACCAAGACGCCTATTACGGGTTGCCCAGGAAGATATCTGCCAGGCCTTGGGGCTTCCATCAACAAAGAAGTATCAGGCGGATGGCGGACCAATGATCAAGACAATCATGGCTTTCCTGGATGGAGCAGACGAGCGATCAAGAGATCGATCGACATTCATGCGTGCTCAGATCGCCTTCTTTCTATTGGCCGCCACTGACGGTCACGCAAAGAACTTCAGTATCTTTCTGACTGAGACAGGATTTCGCTTAACACCCATTTATGACGTCATGAGCGTGTTCCCCGCAATTCAAAAAAGACAGCTCTCCAAACAAAAGGCGAAGCTCGCCATGTCCGTCGGTGACTCCAATCACTTTAAGATCACCGAAATACTTGGACGGCATTTTGCGCAAACAGCTAATGCATGCGGATTTCCAAAAAAAGAACTCGACTCGATCATAGAAGACTTAGGGGTAAGAGTTCAAAAGCTTGAGTCCCTCATTAAGCCTCCAAAAGGCTATCCTTCTTGGATTTTAGAGTCGATCTTTAGCGGTGCGAAGGAACAAATGAAGAGGTTGTCTCAGCCACGTTAGGCATCGTCGCAAGCCGCCCCAAAACTAGAATTTCCCACAGAACATCCCAGCCTTGGCGAAAATAGCTTTCTCATCGTAGAGGTTGGTGAACTGATCCTTCTTTTTCACCAGGACAGGGTCCGCCTTGAAATTCAGTCCTTCTTTGTGCCCGTTCAAAAACTCCGTAAATTGGTTGCGATCGCAGAGAAGATACTGCCCACGTGCCTCCGCCAGCTCGTCTTTGACACCGGCCAAAAAGCCGTTGCCGCAAGAACAATAGAATCGGAGCCCCTCTTCGTAACCCGCGTCGTAGAGGGAGCGGTCAAATCGCACGCCAAACGAAGCGCAATCCTTCACCCAAAATTCAAATTTATCGCCGGAACGCTGGCCCTCTCGCCCATCTTGAAGACCCATCCTTTTGAGATCTATTTGCTCGCAACGTTCGCGCGTGACCGGCTGACCGATGGGAATAATTTTGGCCATGGTCGAGGCGCAACCAGCGACGATCACCGCCGTCGCAACGACCAACAAGCCCGCGCCAAGTGTGGCGCGAGAAAAGTAAAATCGATTCCGTGGAGACCCCTTAGTATTTTTCCTGCTGCAACAACGCCTGATAGAAAACCTCAGTGAGAGCCCCCAGACCTGAATTGCCGTGGGAATAGAAGAAGAATTCAGTGCCATAGTCCATGTCCCGCACGTCCACATGATTCATGCGGCCCGAGCGAACTTGTTTGCGGATAGCGCTGGAGGGAAGAAATCCCCAACCCAAGCCTGATTCAATCACGCGCTTGAGGGTTCCCACATTCGGCGACATAAAGGCCGGTTCGATGCTGACCTTTTTGGCCTGCAGGGCCTCCAACAACTTGCGATTGAAATCCGGATACTCGCGGCTGAAAAAGATCAGAGGGTATTTTCCCAGCTCCTCAAGAACGATTTGCTTTGGCATGTCCATATCTTTCCCTGAACCAGCCAACCACATTTCCTCTTTGAAAAGGAATTTTTTTTCGGAGTCGTTTAACGCCAGCCCGTATTGCTGTTCCACTTCTGGAAGAATCAAGAGATCCAATTCCCGCCGCTGGAAGGCTTGGATCAGATCAGGTCCCTCTCCATAATCGATGGCGATGGACAGTTTGGTGTTGTACTTCAAGAGGCGGCTGACGATCGGGCTCATCAGATGAACACCCATGGAATTGAGCGTGCCAACTTTGAGCTGACCTTTCAAGTCAGCTCCCAGAGCTTTGACCGCGACTTCAGCTTGCTGGGCGAGTTGGAGGACACGCTTGGCATAGTCAAAAAGTATTTCACCTTGCAGGGTCGGTTTAATTTGTCGAACACCCCTGACTAGAAGTTCGACACCCAACTCGTCCTCCAAGTTGCGGATTTGCTGACTGATCGCCGGCTGAGTGAGGTAAAGCTTATCGGCAGCACCTGTCATACTGCCTTCGGCGATCACGGTAACAAAGGATTGCAGCTGGTAGAGATTCAACATTTGTCTTTTGCGCTCCTTTAAATTTGACTATACTTAAGGAGGAGTTGCGCCTTTGGCAACCAAGCATTGGCATTTTTTGGCCGAGCGTGGGCGGCGAAGAACATGGCGGGTCGGCTTCGCCGACCCTGGGTGCCACGGGTGTTTTTTTTGGGGGAAAAGACCGATGAAGCCTTTACTTTTTGGCCGCCTTAGGATTATGGCCTGCTTTTTACCGGTTGGACTTGGTGCTTGGTCCCTTTCCGCCGAGGCTCGAGTTTTCCGTAATTCCTACGTTTCCTTTGAAATGCCAGATAATTGGAACTGCAAACTCGAACAGACCGAGTGGGTGTGCAGAAGTGATGACAGTCAACAAGCCAAAGAGGCCGTCATTATCCTGACCGCCAAAGAAGTGGGTCCAATGGATAGCTATGAAGCCTATGTGAACCACTTAAACACGCCGCAGCAAGTGAATTATGGAAACTTGGGCGTGACCACCTCCAGAATTGTTTATCCACCAAAGAAAACCATGATCAACAATCAACTCTGGATTGACGGTCTCCATATGGGGAGCGAGGTCCCCTCTTATTTCACCCGCTACTTGACGGCCATCAAAAATAAGATCGCCGTCCTTATCACCTTCAGCGCTCACCGCGACAAATACACCAACTACACCTCGGCATTTTTTAAGGCGGTGCAGAGCCTGCGAGTGACGGCGTCAGCAAATATGGATTCGAATCCACAGCTGGGGCCGCTCCACGGTCCCAACGAGATGCTGGGACAAGGAATTCAGGGCGCCATGCCCGGCGACCTGAACGTCGATGCCGACAGAGGCCCCGACCCTCTCGGGGGACGGTCCTCAGGCTCGAGCCTTAAAACCATTCTTCTCATGATTGCCCTTCTTCTGGCGGCCGGTGGAATTTACGTCTTCCTCAAGAGCCGCGAGAAATAAAATAAGGTTGTGCTCTCGGACTGGCCAACGAGTCCTATTTGGAAGGTATAAACGATCGGAAGCCCAGAAAACACACCCTAGTGAATTTCCTCGACCGTCCATGGACCCAGCTTTTCAAGAGCCCGTAGAACCTGGTCCCGATCCGCGTAAACAAGGGTGTTGATCTGGCCCGGCCGAATATGGCGCCGAATGCTGTCATTGATTTCAGCGGTGGTGAGCCGATTGACATTTGCTTCATACTTGCTCAAGTAATCGTCCGCGACTCCATAGCGGCGAAGGATCAGCAGATTGGTGGCCAACCGATCGACCGTTTCGATGGCCGACGGAAATTGCCCAATCATCAGTGTTTTGGCAGCCGTGACTTCATTGTCATTCACGCCTTTTTCCACGAAATCCTTGAGCACCGCCAGGGTTTCTTGAATGGTGTCGGCGCTTTTTTCATTCCGCGAAGCTGTGTTAATTTCAAAAAGGCCACGATCGGCGCGCGCGTCCGAGGAGGAAAAAATGCCGTAGGTCAGCGCCAGATCATCACGAACCCGCTGGTTGAGGCGGCTATAAAAACCACCGCCAAGGATAAGGTTTCCCGCCCGTAGCGAAAGATAATCCGGATCCACCCGGCGGATTCCCAAGTGACCCATGCGGATCTGCGTTTGTTGAAGCCCCTTCTTGCTGATAAGCTTCATGGTGCCCTTGGAAGATTCCGATTGCGCCACCGCGGGCGGGGGAACGGGCGGGCCCGCCTCCCAACGCGAAAAGCGCTCGCGAATTTCATGAACCAGGCCTTCGTCGAAGGAACCAACCACGGCCAGGATGGCCTGGCCCGGACGATAAAACTTGCCGTAGTGGGCGAGAATATTTTCCCGCTTGATCTTTTGCAGCCCTTCCTTCGTGCCAATGCCCGGATAGCCGTAGGGATGATCGGGAAAAACCTCCTTGGCCAGCAATTCATCGGCAAAACTGTCCGGCTCGTCCTGGGCTTTTTGGATCTCCGCCAATTGATGGGCTTTGACCCGGTGGATCTCCGCCGGCGAAAAAGCGGGTTGTGTGACGACGTCAGCGAACAAGGAAACGAGCTCCTTACCGTAAATTGCAATCCCACTGCTGGTGAGAAAGGTGTAATCCTCGCTGGGGTTGGCCTGGAATTCAGCGCCAATAAGAGCAAAGTCCTCGGCGATTTGAGTCGCGCTTTTTGTCTTGGTCCCTTGGTCCATCAACTCCGCGACGAGAGCATTCAATCCCGCCAAATCCCGCGGCTCATCCAAGGCTCCCGCTCTGACCATCATCTGAAAACTCAGACGGGGAAGGCTGGTGTCCTTGATGAACAGCAAGCGCAGTCCGTTCGGCAGGGTTTCCTCCTGATAAGGCCGCAGTTGAAAAGCGGTCCGGGTTTCCCGCTTCACCTCGGCTGAAGAACAAGACAGGAGAGGAACCAAAAAAAGAAGGAGAAGGTAAGTTTTCACTTTCAAATTCACATTCACATTCACATTCACTTGCTTGAACCTTTCTTGCGAGGATTCAAAACGCCCATGACTTCCCTGCTGCGCTGAAAATACTTGTTCGCCACCCGCTGAATATCTTGGGCCGTGACCTGTTGATATTTCTCAAGGTCAGTGAACAGTTTTTCGTAGGATCCGAATACAATTTCATTGACGGCGAGGGATCGCGCCTTGCCATCGATGGACACCAGCTCATCGATGACCCCCTTGATGACCTGGCTCTTCACTTTTTGCAGCTCCTTGGCGGTCACCAGCTTGGACCGCAGTCGCTCAACTTCCTCACGCAAAGCCTTCTCCGATGCGTCCGTGCGCTGGCCAGGCCGGAGGGTCGCCACGACCATGAAGTAGCCAGGGTCCTTGATCGAAACATTGTGGCCGCCGGTCGCGGTCGCCCTCGTTTCCTGATAAACCAGTCGCTTGTAGAGACGGCTCGAAGGTCCCTCGCCAAGAACAGCGGACGCCAGATCGAGCGCATAGGAATCAGGATCGTTCGCGTTAACACCCTTGTAAGCCAGCATCACCGTGCTGCTTTGCACATCGGACTCCGTCACAAATCGTTGCGCCGCCTTGGCTTCAGGCTCCGCCGGAATTTCACTTTTGGGCAACTCCTTTGCCGTCAAAACGCCGTAATATTTTTCGACCAATGACTTCGCCACCTTGGGATTGATATCACCCGAAATGACCAACACGGCGTTGTTGGGGACATAGTAGGTGTCGTAAAATTGACGGAGCTTATCGGAGGTGTAAGCTTCGATGTCCTTCATGTAACCAATCACTGGCCAGTGATAAGGATGAGCCTTGAACAGCGTCCCCATCAAGGTCTCCCTCAGAAGGCTCGTCGGGTTGTTATCGACCCGCCACCGGCGTTCCTCGCCGACCACTTTAAGCTCACTTTTGAGATCCTCAGGGCGAAGGGCCAGGAAACGCATCCGATCGACTTCCATGTCCATAATCAGCTCGAGTTTTGAACTCGGCAATTTCATGTAAAAGCCAGTATAGTCCCAAATCGTAAAAGCATTTTCGACCACGCCATTCTCATGAAGGATTCGATCAAAATCCTTATGTGAATATTTTTTGGCTCCCTTGGACATCATATGTTCCAGCATGTGAGCGGCCCCTGTCACGCCGGGCTTCTCATTGCGCGACCCCACCCGATACCAGGTGTGGTAGGCAATCATCGGCACCGTGTGATCCTCGACCAACAGAACCGTGAGACCATTGGCAAGGACAAATTTTTCAACTGGAAACCGGATCCGCAGCTCCGCTGTTGAGTGCGGTTCCGCTGTTGTTTGCGGCTCCGCTGTTTCTTTCGCCTCCGCGCTCGCGGCGGTGCCAACGAGCAAGCATAAGCATATACAGAAATAAAAAGGGATGGAATTCATTCGACAATCATGCCCTGAATAATGATCTCTTGGCAAAGACTACTGAACGACGAATTCAGAAAAGAAAACGTTCTTGACCACTCCACCCTCGAGCATCGAATTGATTTCTCGCGCCAGGCGGTCTTTAAGAAAAAGTTTTCCTTGGATAGGCTCAATTTCATCAAATGTTTGCTCACCGAGCAGGCTGAGCACTCGGTCCCTGACTTTGGCTCGGGCCTCGACATCCATGATCTGCTCAAAACTTTCTCGATTGAGCATTTCAAGATTCACTTCAATTTGCATCAACCGCTTGGGCTCACCGGCCAGGTTCAAGGTCATTTTGTCCATCGTGTAGACAAGTGGCTGATCGCCTTCCTGCGTGCCCGCTTCTGACGCCAGCTTGCGGACCTGAGCCAGCTCCTCTTCACGGATGGAAGGAGCCTCATATCCCAAGGTCGAGACATACACCAGGTAAGCGCCCGCGCCTGTGACGAGCAGATTCAAGACCGCAAATGAGGCGGTCAATATCGCCGGGAGCTTCCCCATGATTCCGCCCGTAGGAACGCCTTGTTCTTCAGCCATGACTCCCTATCGGCGACCCGACGGAAGTCTTAAGCGTGGGCGGCGAAGCCGCCACGGGTATAATTTTGGGTGGGAGACCTGGCGCAACGGGCAAAAAAATGACAATTTAATGGACAGAATATAAAGGTTTCGCTCATTTTTTCCGATGCTTATATGAAGTACATGGATGGACGCATGTTTCAAATTGGAAAGGTTCTTTGCGTGATGTCGCTGGTGATGTCTCTGGCAATCTCAACGACGGCTCTCGTTCCTCCTGTTGCCTTTGGCCAGGATGCGATCCGTTTTCCTGAAGGCTTTATTTCATTAAGTGAGCGGCAGGAATTCTCGCCCTACTTTTTCGCGGTCGACAAGAAAAGGCGCATACTGAGGGTTTATGAAAACGAGGGGGGTCTTCCTAAGATTCTCCTCGAATCACCTTCCGACATGGGAAAAAAGGACGGCGATAAGAGCAAAGAAAATGACCGGCGCACACCCGTCGGAATTTATTTTTTGCAGTCGAAGCTCGCCCCCCCCGAAATTCCCTTTAACCTCTATGGAAAGATGGCGTTCACGACCGATTATCCCAATGTCTTCGACCGCCGTGACGACAAAACCGGATCTGGAATTTGGCTTCACGCGGTCCCCGATTTCGTGGCCCTCACGCGCGGTTCGCGCGGCTGCGTCGTCGTCCGCAATGACGTCATTGAAAAGTTAGAAAAATACGTCCGCCTCGGCCAAACCCCCATGGTCATCTTCGACGAAATCGCCGAAGTGGAGCCGCAAGAGTACCTGCAAGAACGGGATCGTTTCCTCAATTTCGTGGAAACCTGGAGAGCGGCTTGGCAAAACGAAGACGTCGATACCTATATCAAATTTTATGATCCCACGTTTGCGACCAAAGATATGAATTACCGCCAGTGGTACCGTCACAAGCGTCGCTTGAAAGGACTTTACAAATCCATTGAAGTGACTCTTTCCAAGCCGCTCATCATCCATAACCGTGACCAAGTCGTGATCAGACTCCTGCAATCCTACAGATCTGATCGCCATGAAGATTTCGGCGAAAAAACCATTCACGCCAGGTATTCACCCGAAACAGGATTTCGCATTATCCGCGAGGACTGGGAAATTCTGCCACGTCCCGCCGATTGGCCTACCGCAGTCATCCCAGTGAGAAAGGCCGCGAACACGGCACCATCAACCCAATAGCTCGGGGCACCGTCCGTTTCAAAATGGGACGTTTCAGCGCCCCCAAAATCTGCAAACTGTCATTTTTACTAGAGCGCTCAAATGGGGCGGACAAGCCCCATCCGCGGTGATAGAGGACAGCGCGATAGTTTTAAGTTTTAACGAACCGAGGTCCGAATTATGAGCAACAAATACATTAGAATTGCGACACACCTGGCTTTCTGTTTTGCGTTTGCCCGCACTGTACAAGCCGATCCGATGCCTGAATTCCAACATAAGTCGCCGAGCGCTGAAATGATCGAAGTGCTTCCGGAGGCCTGGCATCTGCTCTTTCCAGATATGATCGCGTCATGCTTGTGGCAGGAGGAAACCGCGATGACTCCAGCTTGCAAACTGGTTCGTCAAGCCCTGAAAGATTCGGACCCATCGGACCCTTCGGACCTTACGCGAGTCCTGGCTTTGACCTCACCAATGGCATGCAGGATCTCACAATCTGATTCTGAGAAGCCCGCCAATTCTGGCTCGAAACAACTTGAATCAAAAGCGACTGAAAGTCGGTATTTCCAGGTGGATCCGTCAATATTGAGTCCGGTTGGACAAGAAATCGACTTCGGAGCCAATGAATCAAACGACCACCTTTATTGGAAATACCTGCGAAAAGATGGGATGTCCCTTGTGGAGGTTCGAGATTCCAGCGAGAGAACTTCAAACAAGTTTCAGGTTCAGGTTCAAGTTCAAGATGGATTCCCCGTTCGCATCGAATTCACTGAGCGCAAGCAAGTCTTGGCCTGCAGACCTGACTTGAATCCAAAATCGGAGCTGATGTTCGACGAATCAAACCTGTCTGAAAGTCTCAGTTGGGAAAGAAAATTGATGCTTCAAAAACTGAAAAAAATGTCCCATAGACCCTACAGATGCGCCATCAGTTTAATCAATGAGTCAAATCCAACAGGCAAAGAAGGCGAAGCCGCCAGGGGCGTGGAAACCAACCTGGTTCCTGAATTTCGCGTCTGGCGGAGAGTAACGCTCAAACAAGCTGGTGAATATTCATGGACTCTGAGCCAACCCAACGGACTGGTGACAGCGAAGATCCAAGACTCTGCCGGCCAGGTCATCATGACTTCTACGACAAGTCCGGAAAGTCCACTGACGTTGCAAGTCACACGAGCCAAGCAGGTCTTGCGATGCCAGCCGATTCCTAAAAAAGAAGTGTTCGACAAATTGCTGGCCCCAGAACCTCAGAAATGACGGGCTCTGCGAAACTGAAAGTAAATTTGATTAACCCCAATTTTGGGACAACAGAGGTGAGGTCAAAATGAGAAAAACTTTGGAAACTGTTAAGGGTTTAAGAAATTAAAGAAAGCGGCCTTTGTGTCGTCCACGCTTTCCATCTGTCTGGCCTTTGCCATGGCTGCCCATGCGGAGGAAGAGGCGGAAAGCGCTAAGGACAACACAGAATTGAAAGCAAGTCCTTTAGACAAGGACATTCCCGAATCAAGTCCCCTTCGACTCTGCTGGATGAGCAAAGAAATTCGGTTTGCCACGAAAAATGCAAAGCGTCTCGACTTCTACTACTCTGGTTTTTGTAGAAATGCTCGTTACGAATTGAGGCACCAACACATCGACATCGTCCGAAACATGGCTGACTCTTATACCTGCGAAGTCGCAAATGTCGCCGACCAAGTCGCAAAAGTTGAGGAGCATGATCAGCCAGGACCGAAGCTTGCCGAACCCGTCTCAATCGCGCCAGTGGGTCTCGCAAGTCAGACTGGCACAAGCCTTGCAGCAGATGGTGGGTATAGCTGGCTCATCAATCGCGGTGGCGGCCTGATCACCGTGGACGTTCAGGACCCCAGCGGCCAAACTTTGACGACCAATCAAGTTCCAGACGGCGCGCCGATCAACACAGAAATCAAAGCGGCTAAAAAACAGATAGCCTGTTACCCAAGCCATGTCCCACCCTTTGCCTTTCTTGCCGAATCCACAAAGCTCGAGCTCCTTCTTGATGATGAGCAGATTCTGAAGATCAACCCCGAGATTCTCAAACAGTTTAGAGATTTGCAGTTGGAGGATATGTCAAGGTATTAGGACCGGCAGATCCCGTAAGGCCCGTCAGGGTTTGAAAACCGACATTTTGCGGCTCAAGTCAGGTTCTTTGACAACTAGATCCGCTACGTCCTCCGGCAGCCCCCAAGGTCGCAGGCTTTAAATTTGCAATTTTGAGGCGCGGCTGAAGGAGGACTGCACATGTTGAAGGGTACATTAATCACGATTACTGCCATCACTTTGATCGCATCGACATCCGTACAGGCCTCTGACGGTTTCAATGAACTCGGCAAAATCCTAACCACTGGCGTCGGGGCCGTTGTAGGCCACGAAGCCTGTCGCCACGAACCCGGGTTCGTTGATGTGGCCTGTACCGCCGGCGGAGCCCTTTTAGGTTTCGGGGTGGGATCGGCTATTTTCCATGACCAACCAGCATCTTATCAACTGTACCAGAATTCTTTTAATTCCTTTATGGATGGCGGACAACCGGTGGCTTGGGGTTGGGGAGCACCAGGTTCCGTCTACAGGGCCCGTCTTATCCCCGGTGAAGAAGTCTTTTTGACTGAACCCAATTACGCTCACCTCATATGCCGCTCGTATCGGACGGTGGTCTTTCAAAATGGTCTGCTCATCGCCAACCAATGGGATTATGCCTGCTTTGACAATGGTCTCTGGCTGCCGCTTTCGCGAGACCACTATGCCCATGTGATGCGTTTTTATCGACCTACTCCCTGGCGGGAAACCGAGATCATCCGTGCTCACTATCATAATGATTTTCACCATTTTGGTCACCACGAGGGTCACCACCATGAGGATCTCCATGAAGTTCGCTTCGAGGATCGCCACGAGGGCCACGATGATCACCGGCACCACCGTGTAGTAGTTGAGCACGCCGAACTCGATCATCCAGTACGGGCCGTCCCTGTCGTTCCTGTCGTGACTGCGGTGCAAAGATAATTTCCCAAGAGCTTCGCTGCCCACGCCGCCGATTCATCTTCATCCACGATCTTGTCCGTTGGTATAGCGCATAAACCCAAGTCGCGGCCCCTGGCGGCTCCGCAGCCAGGTGGTTCTTTGCAATCAAGACCAGCGCAAATGCTCACTGGATTTGGCGAAACAGGCTGGGAGACTTGTCACTGGCGGATGCTGCGCGCAGAGCTTTAGGGTTTCGCGATCCTGGAAGGATCGCGAAAGGCAAGGGTATGGGCCGGCCTGGAGGCCCCATCGGCATGGATGCCCCCAGGTCATGTTTTCAGGTTATTTTCCAAATTCTGCGGAGGCGCCGAAGGCACCGAGAGACTCCACGAAAGTCGGCTGTTTCAAGTGGCAGTTTCAAGTGAGTGCTGCTAGAAACTATAACCAGAAAACTATGTCTAGACGAAATGACCAGGAACCCAAGCAAGAGAGGAAACCAGATGGCAAAGTCGAAGCAAGATGACCTTATCAAGTATGACTCCCGCATGATTGAGATCAATATCGCGCGTGGCCTGCTAACTCGGGAAGAGTACTTAAAGTACCTGGCAGACCTTCCTGACAATTCCTCGATTGCGGTGCCATTGATCCTTGACGATGAAGACTCAAGAGAAAGTGAAAGGCATTAAACACCCGTGGACTGCGAAGGTGCCGACGGAGCCGCCTCGGGCGGCGGAGCTGGTGCAGCCACCGACTTGGCACGGCAGAGGTGGGAGGTGGCCGCTTGGCACGCCGCCATCAGTGCCAATATTTGGGTCCCTCTTTCTTCTGGTCTTTAGGCTCATTATTGACAATCAGCCGCAGGTTCCGACCCCGCTTTTTGGCCTTGCGGCTCCATAGATAGCGCTGCCAGACGGTGTAACCATTGAGGGTCAGAAATCCAGACAGCAAACCCCCGAGGTGGGCCAGGTTGGCGACATCTCCGCCAGCCACCCCAGAGGAAAGAATGGAAACCGCTTCAACAGCGCCAAGCACAAGGACAAAGACTTTCGCTTTCATCGGAAAGATCATCATAAAATGAATGATCCGTTCGCCGAACAAAATTCCGTAAGCCAAAAGAAGGCCGAAAATGGCTCCCGAAGCTCCCAGTACTGGAACCACCAGACCTTGATTGAAACCGCTGATTGAAGCGTGAATTCCAACACCCACGCAGTAAATAACCGCGGCGCCAATCCCCGTTGAAAAATAATAGAACAAGAAAAATTTGGGACCCCAACGTTGCTCGAGTTCGCTGCCGATGAACCAAAGCATCAGCATATTGAACAAAATATGGGAAACGGCCATGGTGTGAAGAAACATGTAGGTCACGAGCTGCCAGACATGCCCTTCGATCAGAACTTTTCCTGGATAAAGAGCGAAATATCGAGTGAATGGAACCCCGATATAGCCTTCGAGAATCACCTGACCCAGCAGCCAAATACCAACGTTGAGGCCGATCAAAATCTTCAGCGTCAAGGTAACTGGAGGTACGTAAGGTTTAACTTGTCCGTTCATTTTCTCTCGCGAGTGCCGGCTTCAAATAGGTTAGCAAACGCTCGAAGCTCGTCTCAAGATTTTCAATCACAGTCTTTGTTTCTGCGACCAAAGGGAAGAAATTCAAGTCACCGGCCCATCTCGGAACGACATGATAATGGAGGTGGGCTGGAATTCCAGCCCCTGCGACCGCCCCCAGATTCATACCAAGGTTGAGCCCGCCGGGGCTGTAGACCTTGGTCACGGCCTCCACCGCCTTGCGGAGGGTCACATGCAGGTCAGTGTACTCCTCCATTGAGAGATCCAACATTTCGCCAACGTGCCTTTGGGGCAGTACGAGAACGTGCCCCGAATTGTAGGGAAACTTATTCAAAATTATCATGGAATGAGAGCTTTGATAGAGGCAAAGACTTTCCAACGCAACTCCCATTTCTCGCGTCTTGCAGAATACACAGGCTTCGTCTTTGATCACTCGCCGAACATATTTCAATCGATCGGGGCGAAAGAGAACATCCCGCTCCAACGGCCATCTTTCCTCCCTCATTGAGAGCCAGAGTTGATCCGAAAGAGTTGTCCTTTCAGAGTCCGCTAGCGCCAACTCTGCTTGGGCAGAATCTTTCACACCACGGCGCCGGCGGGTTCTTTCGGCAGATTTGCGCGTCGGCCCTTGCCGCGTCGATCCTGGGCGCGTCGATCCTGAGCGCTTCACTTGAATTCCCCAGGCATCAAATAGAGAGGTTGATTGAGCAAATGCAATTTCAACATTCGATCCAAGGCATGATCAACAACGCCTTTGAGATTGATTCGCCCATCCCAGCTGGATGTCTCGCCTTCGTCATCTTCCGATCGCGCCAGCAAATCCAGCCAGTGAATTCCCTTCTTGGGCGGCTCAAACACATCGATTTCCTTGGGGTCATAGCCAGCCATTTGTGCTGCCAAGTCATAGGCGTCCTGGACGGTCCCAATTTCATCGACGAAACCCAAATCCTTGGCCTGCTGCCCTGTCAAAACTCTGCCATCGGCATATTGGCGAACCATCTCCGGCTTGAGATTTCGACTGGTGGCCACCGCATCGACGAACTGAACATAAACGTCATTGATCAGTTTTTGAAAAAGATCCCGTTCGTCAGGGCGCATGGCTCGATATTCGGCTCCCGAATCTTTAAATTTTCCGGTGGTGATGGAGTAGCGGGATACCTTGGCCCAATCATAAAGCTTCTCCAAGTTGGTGAACTGCATGACCACGCCAATCGATCCCACCAATGTTCCCGGCTGAACCATAATCTTATCGGCGGCAACAGCCGCATAGTATGCCCCTGAGGCCATTAAGCCATTCGAAACAACGACCACCGGCTTTTCGAGGTTTTCGCGCACGCGGCGAAGCTCTTCAAAAATTTCCTGGGAGGGTCCCACCACACCGCCAGGAGAATTGACCTCCACAACAACGGCCTTAATAAATTTTTCGTCCCGGTACTTTATGAGTGGCTTCACGAGTTTCTTGCCGTCAAGAATGATGCCATTCAATTCCAGCTTTAAGATAGCCGGCCGTCCCATGAGATGAAAATTGGGTTTCTCAGAAAACAGGGAAAATGAGGAAAAAACGATGAGTGCGACCCAAATCCCACCAAAGACCAAAAACAATACGCCCAACATGAACCACGGGTTTTTTTTCACATCCGCTCCTTTTAAGCAGAATGTTAGGCGCTGATTCACAAATCAGTAAATGAATTTAGTGAAAGGCGTGTTTTGTTGCAAGGTGCGACAACCGAGCGCTGTGGGCGCGAGGCGAAAGCACTAACCCCGCTTGGTCGCCCCTTTGAGTTGGTCCGCAAAGAGGTCGCCAAGGCTCGTTTTCGAGGTGGCGGTGGCCTTCTTCACATAATCTTCCACATCAGATTTCGACTCACGAAGCTTGACGAGTTTTGAAGACAAGCCGATCTTCCGCGCGTCCTTATCAATACTGATGACTTCCGCACGAATCGAATCACTCACCTTACAAAAATCGGCGGGATTGTTGACTCGGTCCGTACTCAGTTCAGAGACGTGAATCAAACCTTCGATATCTGATTCCAGCTCAACAAAAACACCGAAATCAGCCACTTTCACGACCTTCACTTCGTGCTGAGTGCCGACACCGTACTTGGACTCAATATTGGCCCACGGATCGCCTTCGAGTTGCTTCACGCCCAAGGAGAATCTTTCATTCTCAATATCGACGCCCAGGACGACAGCTCGAATCTTTTGTCCCTTTTGGTAGAGTTCGGATGGATGGTTGACTCTTCGAGTCCAGGAGAAGTCAGAGATGTGAACAAGGCCATCAATCCCGTCTTCCACCCCGATGAAAATGCCAAAATCAGTGATCGACTTGACATCGCCCTCGATAATCGTGCCTGGCGGATAGCTCTCTTTCAATTCCACCCACGGATTGGGCATCAGTTGCTTCATGCCGAGGCTGATGCGTCGATTTTCAGTGTCGACTTCCAGAACTTGCACATCCACTTCGTCGCCCACATTGATGAGCTGCGAGGGGTGCTTGACCCGCTTTGTCCAGCTCATCTCGGACACGTGGATCAGACCTTCCACGCCTTCAGACAGCTCCACGAAAGCCCCGTACTCCGCCAGGGAAACCACTTTACCGCGCAGCTTACTGCTCACCTTGAATTGGTCTTTTACAGACTCCCAAGGATCAGGCTGCATTTGCTTCAGGCCGAGACTGACTCGTTCCTTTTCGTTGTCGAACTTAAGGACCTTAACCTGAATTTCGTCTCCGACATTGATCAGCTCGGAGGGGTGTTTAACCCGACCCCAGCTCATGTCCGTAATGT
Organism: Bdellovibrio sp.; assembly: GCA_003176075.1. Taxonomy (GTDB): domain Bacteria; phylum Bdellovibrionota; class Bdellovibrionia; order Bdellovibrionales; family Bdellovibrionaceae; genus PSRN01. The sequence goes on along the minus strand of PSRN01000304.1, from coordinate 949 downwards.
GCAAGAGACCATCCATGCCACCCAAATCAATAAAGGCGCCATAATCGGTGATGTTCTTCACGACACCTTTAACAACGGAACCTTCCTTAATTTGATCGAGCGTCTGCGATCGCAAGTTCTCACGCTCTTCCTCAAGAAGAGCCCGACGAGAGAGAACAATATTGCCTCGCTTTTTGTTGAACTTGATAACCTTGAATTTGTATTTCTTACCGATGTACTGGTCCATGTTGCGGACCGGCCTCAAATCAATTTGCGAACCGGGAAGGAAAGCGGTCACTCCGATATCGACGCTTAAGCCCCCCTTCACTTTCGCAATCACGGTACCTTCAATGACTTCCTCATTTTCCGCGGCCTTGGAAATATCGCTCCAAGCCTTCATCATATCGGCCTTGTTCTTGGAAAGTCCGATCATGCCGTTTTCATTCTCGATGCGATCAATCAACACTTCTACTTTGTCCCCTGGCTTGACGGTACGAACCCCGTCAACCACCCGAAACTCATTGATTGGAATCAGACCTTCGGACTTATAATTGATGTCCACCAGAACATAATCCGTTTGAACCTCGACGACGACGCCCGAAACGATGTCCCCGACTTTGAAGTCCTGCTCTTTCATGGCTTCCTGGAACAGAGTCTCGAATTCACCGGCAATATTTTTTGATTCAAGACCGGGATTCGCGGGCACGTCTTTGTCGGCTTGATCAAGAAAAGCTAAAACCTTCTGCTTTTCAAGCTCAGCTTTGGATGGTTGACGAGTCATAAACAAAAAGGACCTCCTGGTAGATTTTGAATTGTTTCCTGCTCGAGTTTATTGACCAAACTCTGTTTCGAAAGGTTCCGGTCACCGCGACCGAAGAACTCCTCCGACGAGCCAAGGGTTCAAAATCCGGCTGAATGAAGGACTATTTAGAGGTCTCTAAATGAGTCTGTCAAAGGGAAATGTTGCGGC
>PSRN01000117.1 GCA_003176075.1 Bdellovibrio sp. | reverse complement strand
CCGCCCCCTCCAGCCGCTCCCGCGCCCCCGGCGCCCCCGGCTCCAGCGGCGCCCGCTCCGGCTCCGCCGGCCCCCGCACCCGCTTGGGCCCCGGATTTCTTGTACAACTCCGCCGTGATCTTGTGAGTGGCTTCCTGGAGTTTTTCAGTGGCCTGCTTAAGTTCCCCAACCTCCGCCGAACGGTTTTCGAGAACCTTTTTAGCCGCGTCCAGGTGTTCTTGGACCGACTTCTTATCGGCCTCCGCCAAATCAGCGTTTTCCTTAACGAGCTTTTCAGTCTGATAAACCAGATTGTCGAGCCCATTGCGGGCACTCGCCGCCGCCTGTTTTTCCTCGTCCTCGCGTCGGTGCGCTTCGGCGTCGTTCACGGCCCGTTTGATTTCGTCTTCGTTCAACCCGCTTTGCGCCGTGATTTTGATTTGTTGCTGCTTGCCGCTCGACATGTCTTTCGCCGAAACGCTGAGAATGCCGTTGGCGTCAATGTCGAAGGTCACTTCAACCTGCGGCACTCCCCGGGGCGCCGGCGGAATGCCGACCAATTCAAATCGGCCCAGTGTCTTGTTGTCCGTCGCCATCTTTCGCTCGCCCTGCAAAACATGGATGTCCACGGCCGGCTGGTTGTCAGCGGCGGTTGAGAAGATTTGCGACTTTTTGGCCGGGATGGTTGTGTTTCGCTCGATCAATACGGTCATCACACCGCCCAAAGTTTCAATACCCAGGGAGAGCGGCGTGACGTCCAACAAGAGAACATCTTTCACATCGCCAGCCAGCACGCCCCCTTGCACCGCCGCGCCGATGGCCACGACCTCGTCGGGATTCACGGTGCGGTTGGGCTCCTTGCCGAAGAAATCCTTGACCGCTTTTTGAATGGCGGGAACCCGGGTGGATCCTCCGACCAGGACAACTTCATCGATTTCGCTCACCTTCAAACCTGAATCAGCGATGGCCTTGCGGCAAGGCTCAATTGAACGTTTGATCAAATCATCGATCATTTGTTCAAACTTCGCCCGTGTCAGCTTCATTTGGAGATGTTTGGGGCCCGAAGCGTCGGCCGTGACAAACGGCAGATTGATCTCCGTCTCTTGCGAGCTGGAAAGTTCAATTTTCGCCTTTTCCGCCGCTTCTTTCAGACGCTGCAGAGCCATCTTGTCGTTGCGCAAGTCAATGCCTTGATCTTTTTTGAACTCCGCCACCATCCATTCCAATATGCGCGTATCAAAGTTATCGCCACCCAAATGAGTGTCGCCGTTGGTGGCTTTCACTTCCACCACATTGTCCCCGACTTCAAGAATGGAAATATCGAAGGTCCCGCCACCGAAATCGTAAATGGCGATTTTTTCGTCCTTCTTTTTATCCAAGCCGTAGGCCAGGGCGGCCGCCGTCGGCTCGTTGATGATCCGTTTGACATCCAGGCCGGCGATGCGGCCGGCATCCTTGGTGGCTTGCCGTTGCGAGTCGTTGAAATAAGCTGGAACCGTGATCACCGCTTCGGTGACGGGTTCGCCCAGATAATCTTCGGCGACCTTTTTGAGTTTTGCTAAAACAGCCGCGCCGATTTCCTCCGGCGAAACCGTCTTTCCACCCTGAATCTTAAAGGCACAGTCGTTTCCTTTTTCCACCACCGTATAGGGCACGAGTTTGGTTTCTTCCTGGGTTTCTGAAAAACGACGGCCAATAAATCGCTTGGCGGAATAAATCGTGTTCTCTGGATTGGTAACAGCCTGTCGCTTGGCGATCTGCCCCACCAGGCGCTCTCCATCCTTGGTGTAGGCGACCACCGAAGGGGTGGTCCTGGCGCCTTCTTCATTGACGAGGACTTTGGGCTCTCCGCCCTCCATGATTGCGACACATGAGTTTGTCGTCCCAAGATCGATGCCTATAATTTTTCCCATTTTGAGCTCCTTTTCTCACCCGTGCCGGCTTCGCCGCCCACGATTCACCCGTCTACCGGTAATTCACTAGCCGTAATTTCTTGACTGCTTGTTGAAGTGTGGGTTGGCTTTGCACTCCGTCAAGGTTCCCCATTTAGATCATGTCTTCTTTCGATGCCAGAAGGGGAAAGATGACCCACCGCTTCCATCAGTGGAAATGCCCCGCTTTTCGGCAATCTGCTGGAGAAGCTGCTCTTCTTCCTTTGAGAGTTGTTTAGGAAACTCTACATCGACGGAATAATAGAGGTCGCCGCGGCGACCTCCGCGCAAGGATGGAATCCCTTCCCCGCCCAATTTGATCCGCTCCCCCACCTGAAGGCCGCGCGGCACAGTGACGCCCTTTTTGCCAGCGACTGTCTCAACTTCGACATCGGCGCCGAGCAGGAGTTGCAGATAATCGAGCTTGAGCTCGCCATAGAGGTGATCACCTTCGCGCACGAAGCGATTGTCGTTCTTTACGGCGACCTCGACGTAGAGATCTCCGGCCGGACCGCCGCGATAGCCCCCTTCACCCTCACCGGCCACACGCAGTCGCGTGCCGGTATCCACGCCCGGTGGAATGGTCAAGCGAATCTTCCGCGCTTGCTTGTGCCGTCCCCGGCCCCGGCAAGTCGAGCAGGGACTTTGAATAATGACGCCTTCGCCCCGGCACTGCGGGCAAGTCGTGGCCATGGAAAAAAAACCTTGCGCCCGCACCACCTGGCCGCGTCCGCCGCAGCTGGGACAGGTCAACGGCTGACTTCCTTTTTCAGCGCCGGATCCGTTGCAAGCCGGACAATTCTCATCCGTATCAAATTCAATTTCGCGATCAACCCCTTCAATCACTTCCTTGAGCGACACCTCGGTCACATAGCGGAGATCGGCCCCCCGCCGCGCTTGGTGCCTCCCCCGGCCGCTTGAAGAAGACCCGGCGCCGCCGAAGAAGTCGCCAAAGATGTCGGAAAAATGACTGAAGATATCCTCAACGTCGGTAAAACCGTGGAACCCGCCTTGGGCGTGGCCGAAGCGGTCATAATGGGCTTTCTTCTGCGGATCGCTGAGAACCTCGTAAGCCGCCGCGGCCTCTTTGAACATCTCCTCGGCTTCTTTATTCCCCGGATTTTTGTCGGGATGAAATTGCATCGCCATTTTGCGGTAGGCTTTTTTAATAGTATCGGCGTCAGCGGTTCGCGAAACGCCTAAGATCTCATAGTAATCGCGTGGCATTGGCACAAGATGGGATTGGGGACCAGGACTGTCAAGGGGAAAGCTCCAGATCCCCTTTGAGCCTCTCAATGGCTTCGTTGAGAAACTCGTTGTCCGGGTCTTTTTCCCTGGCTTCTTCCAGCTGGCGAAGAAGGCCGACGCCCAGGTCCTTTTTTCCAGCCTGATCGTAAAGCTTGGCCGCCAACCCGTAGACCCACGAAGGCGCGCCGTTGCGGGCGGCGCTTTCGATCAGTCCCGCGGCTTTTTTGATGTTTTTTTCCTCGTAGGCCGCATGATAGCCCGCTTGGTAAAGAAGCTTCCAGTCCGTGGGGAATTCGGCGACTCCCTTATCTATGAATTTCGAAGCCCCCTCGATATCCGAAATCACGATCGTCAAGGCCATCGCGCCAGCCAGGTAAGCCATGCGAAAATGAGGGGAAAGATCGGTCATCAAGTCCAGCATCTTGTACAACCAGCCTTTGCCTTTGCACAGCTTCTGCGCGTCTTTTTTCTCGCAAAAATTGAAATCCTGAAGCGAGCGAATCCAAAGCATGTCGGCGATACAGTGGCGATAGCCAAAGGTGAAATATTGAATCTGAGTGGGCGGAGCGATGTATTCGCGAAGGCCGCTCCCGGGATTGGCCTCCACCCCCGCGCGGGTGTAGGCCAAAGCCACAATAAATAAAACGATGGCCAGGTAGAACCCCATATTCTGATGATTCACCACCCGTGGCGACATCAAAGCCCAGGCTCCCTTTTTCGCATGATTCACAGCCCATTCCCCCGAATAGCAGCACCCAGCCAATTTTAGATTTTGTAATATCTGATTTTTAATCTTCTCAGAGATTGAGTTCTCCGGCAATCCCGACCAATACTTCTAGTCGGTGCCTTCACGAGCTTCGCCGCCCGGGTTCCTAAGTCGGTGCCGTTGGCACCTCCGCAGAGCTCCGTTGGCACCTCCGCACACGTCAAGCCGGTGTTGGGGGATTTCACCCGCCCTTGACAGTGACTTGGAAGAGACCATTGTGGTACAATTGAAATCCTAAAGATCAACGAATGGATCGGACTTTAGTCCGGGCGGGGTGTGTTCTACAGCTTCGACGCCCACGCCGGAGTGTTGAAATGAGAAGAACGAGAGGGTTTTTGCATTGATTAAACAAATATTAAGAAGCGCAAATACGGACGTGGATTCCAACCGCCCTTCCAGTGGAGAATTGCCTACCGAAGGAGAAACTCGAGGGGTTGTTGACACCCTTCCGCGTGTGGAAACACCTCGGCTTTACAAAGTCTTGCTTTTGAATGACGACTTTACACCTATGGATTTTGTCATCGTGGTATTGAAAAGATTTTTTTCCAAGAATGAACAGGACGCTCAACGGATCATGCTGGACGTCCATCATCAAGGAACGGGCGTGGCGGGAGTGTTCACCTTGGAAACGGCAGAAATGAAAGTGATGCAGGTCAATCATTTCGCCAGACAGAATCAGCATCCACTGAAGAGTACTTTGGAACCAGACTGAAAGGACAAAGGCAAAGGACGAAAGACAGGAGATAAGACAAGGGGATGAGACAAGAGGATGAAACAAGAGGATAAAGCAGCATGTTGAGTAGAGAACTCGAACTCAGAATGGCGGAGGCGGCTGAAGAGGCTAAACAGTCGCGCTGTGAGTTTGTGACGTTGGAACATGTTCTTTTGTCGCTCACAGGCTCTCCCGCCACCAACGAGATTTTGACCTCGGTCGGGGTCGACATCTCCAGGCTGAAAATCGACCTGCGTGATTCCATTCGCAAACACTGTCCGCTGATCTCATCTGAACAACTCGGCCAATACGGTGGGTTTGAATCCTGGCAACCTGAATTCACCCTGGCATGCCATCGCCTTATTCAACGGGCCGCCCTGCAGGTTCGCAGTGCCGGACGCCATCAGATTTCAGAGGGACACCTGTTGGTCGCGTTATTTTATGAGCCTGACAGCTTTGCCGTCCATGCCCTGGCCAAACAAGGCGTGTCTCAATTTGATATCATCAATTTTGTCTCCCACGGCTCCGAGCGGGACGAGGACGAAGAGCCCAAAGGCATCGCCGGTTCCCGCACCGACATGGATGGTTTGCCGCCGGATGAAAGCAAGGCCTCACCGCTGGAGAATTATTGCGTCAACTTGAATGACAAAGCCGAAGAAGGAAAAATCGATCCCTTGATTGGACGGGCCGACGTGCTTGAAAGGGTCCAACAAGTCCTGTGCCGGCGCACCAAGAACAATCCGCTCCTGATCGGCGAACCGGGAGTCGGAAAAACGGCCATTGCCGAGGGCCTTGCGGCAAAAATCGTGGCGGGAGAAGTCCCACCCCCCTTGCGCAACCGGGTGATCTACGCCCTTGATCTGGGAAGCCTGATCGCCGGAACAAAATTCCGCGGTGACTTTGAAGGGCGCATCAAAGGGGTCCTCAAGGAAATCAAGAAGAAGAAGACCGCGATCTTGTTTATCGACGAGATCCACACCATCGTCGGGGCCGGTTCCACCAGCGGGGGATCCATGGACGCCTCGAATCTGCTCAAACCGGCCCTTGCCAACGGTGAAATGAGCTGTATTGGTTCCACGACTTACAGCGAATTCCGCCAACATTTCGAAAAGGACAGGGCCCTCAGCCGGAGGTTTCAGCGCATTGACGTGAAGGAACCCAGCATTCCCGAGTCCGTCGACATCCTCAAGGGTTTAAGGAAGAATTTCGAAGACCACCACAATGTGACCTTTTCGGATGAGGCCCTGCAAGCGGCGGTGGAGCTGTCGGCGAAGTATATCCACTCCAAGCTCCTTCCCGACAAAGCCATCGACGTCGTCGACGAAGCCGGAGCCCATTCACGCTTGCGGGGTGAATCCCACTCCACCATTGGGACACGCGAAATTGAAGAAACAATCGCCAGGATCGCGCAAGTTCCGGCCTCCTCGGTGAGCCACAATGAATTGGCGCAGCTCAAGAGCCTCGACAAGAAGTTGAAATCTGTCATCTTTGGACAAGACGAAGCGATTGACCATTTGGTGGCGTCGATCAAATTCTCACGCTCGGGCCTTGGCCGCGAACAAAAGCCCGTGGGGACATTCCTTTTCACGGGTCCCACGGGAGTGGGAAAGACCGAGGTTTGCCGTCAATTGGCGTTGCAGCTGGGCGTGCCGCTGGTTCGGTTTGATATGTCCGAATACATGGAAAAGCACACGGTCGCCCGCTTGGTCGGGGCGCCGCCAGGCTATGTGGGCTTCGAGGAAGGGGGACAACTCACCGAATCGGTCATGAAGACCCCCTACTGCGTCTTGCTCTTCGACGAAATGGAAAAGGCCCATCCCGATGTTTACAATATTTTGTTGCAAGTCATGGATGCGGGTCGACTGACCGACGCCAACGGTCGCTCCACTGATTTCCGCAATGTCATTCTCATCATGACCAGCAACGCCGGCGCTTCTGAGGTGGCGCGTGGCTCAATTGGGATCATTGAGGATTCCCGCGGCGGCCTTTCCAAGGAGGCCCTGAAGAAGACCTTTGCGCCAGAATTCCTCAACCGGCTTGACGCCATTGTCAGCTTCAAGGATCTCGACGAAGGCATGGTCCTGCGGGTAACGCACAAATTTATTGAGGAACTGCGGCTCCAGCTGGCCAAGAAGAATGTCGAGTTGATAGTACCTAGTGAGGTCACCCAGTGGCTGATGAAAAAAGGCTATGACAAAGTCTATGGCGCCCGCCCCATGGCCCGCACTGTCGACGAACACCTCAAAAAGCCTTTGGTCGATGAACTTCTTTTCGGGCGACTGGTGAGTGGCGGCCGGGTGATCGTCAGTCTCAAAGGCACGCAACTCCAATATGACATGACCCCCAGCAAAACAAGAGTCACCACGAATTGAGCGTTGGCGGCGACAGCCAATTCGCCGCCGAACGTTCGGGGTTCGCCGGGCGAACCCCGGGTATCGGCGGCGGCGAAGCTGCCACGGGCATTTTTACTTCTGTAGAGCGCAAAAAATGGAACAGCGCCAATCCATTTCGGAGTGGCGCTGCGATAATTCTTGCGAAATCTACTTGTCCGCAAGCCTTGAATTCTTAGAGCAGCGTGGGCGGCGGAGCCGCCACGGGTGTTTTCGACGACTTCTTTACAGAGTTCCGTCTGTTGTATTTTGCAGGTTCTTCGTGTCGTCGATCTGCCAAGTGTCAGGGGCGGTCGTAGTTAGATTCGCAACTGACATAGCGACAAACGTGTTGGTGCCTGCAACGGCCGCGGCTGGTGCC
>PSRN01000313.1 GCA_003176075.1 Bdellovibrio sp. | reverse complement strand
TACCATTTGGAACATCTCAGCAGTCGTCAGGCCTGTGACCGCACCCTGAGCCCCATGGTGGTGAAAGCTGTGACCGGTGCGTGTTTGCTGGTGCGACCCTCGGTTTACGCCGATGTCAGTGGATTTGACGAGATCTGGTATCCGATCGCTTACAGCGACACGGATCTATGTTGGCGGATACGCCGCCGGGGTCATCGGATTGTCTATACACCCTATGCTTTTGGTTACCATCACGAGAGTGTTACAAGAGGAACCAACTGCATCGAGGATTATGAACATTCATCCTGGCTGCGGCGCCGCCGGCTTGAAATTCTAACTCAAAACACAAAATCGACATCAAGAAGCTGTTCTGCAGGTCCATTAACGAACGGATCGTATTTGGCATAATTGGACCAGCGGGAAAAGAAAACCTCGCGGTCAGCGGGGGACTGGATGCGATGGCTCATTGTCCCTTGATGAAAATGGACCAATTCACACGACGGATTGTAGACCACTCGAAGTCCACGTTCGAAAGCCCGCAGACAGAAATCAACATCATTGAGATCAATCGCAAGGTTTTCGTCGTACCCCCCAAGGGCTTGCCAAACTTTGGCGGGGATCATCGAACAAGCGCCGGTCACAGCGAGGAAATTCTTGACGCTATGGATGAAGTCCTGATGCCCCCTATTGTACTTAGATTGACCATGGTAAACGTGGATGGCTTCGCCTCGATTGAAACACACTCCGGCGTGTTGAATCGTTTGGTTGGGGTAGATCAGTTTTCCCCCGACGACACCAATGCCTGGACGATGGGCATATTCCAAAAGTTGTTCGATCCAGTCTGGCGTGGTGACCTCCATATCGTCATTGAGCATGACGAGGTACTCACCCTTGGCAAAAGACATCGCATAGTTGATTTTTTGGGAAAAGTTGAAGCCCTTTTCGCCAACTTTGAAGTGTTGGTAAGAAATCGGATATTTTTCCAGGTCAGCCTTTGTTTTCGCTGACAGGTTAAAATTGTCGACAAGAATGACTTCGAAATTGACGTATGTGGTTCGTTCAAAAATGCTCTGAATGAGATGCGTGGGATAATTTACGACGCCAAGGCCGTCGACAAATCTTGTCGTATCGTTGGTGGGAATCACGATTGAGACAAGCGGAACCCCTTTGAATGCGGGTTGGACCTTGGCCAATGTCCAACCCCTGACGATTCGATCCGTTTCCTGAGAGCGGTGAAAAAGCGCCTCGCGCAGGTGAAATCCGGTGGCACCGGTTTCAATGAGTTTCTGATAAATCATTCGGAGATCGCCAATGCCGCCGCCCACGCCGTACTGCGCGCCAATCTTTTCTAGTGAGGCTTTTCGCATCACCAATGGGTATAATGCATCAAGCCGGTTACTAAAATATTCTGGGGACCAGTCAGGTTTGAAAAATGGCGTTGTTGTGTCATTTCCAGCGATCAAATCGTGGTCTGTATAGAAACACTGGCAGCCCGATTCCTTCTGAGACACAAAGGCGATTTGCAACAAAGTTTCCGAATCGATGTGGTCGCCGGCAGAAAAGCACAGGATGAGGTCACCCCGAAAGCGCGAAATGTTAGAAGCTAAACCTTCGTCCGTTAAATGCAGGTGGGGAAAGCGAGCCTGCAGGCCATTGAGCCGCCGATGTTCACTTTGGGTCAGGGTTCGTGGCACCTGAACATAGGTCTCAAAATCAGAATAAATCTGATTTTGCAGTTCAAGCAAAATTCCTTCAAGGCCCGCCAGCCAGCTTGAGTCGGGAATAATCCAGAGCGTGAAAAACGGGCGTGTTTCAAGGAGCGAATCCGCCGCGCGCAGGAAGGGGCCGCGACGACTCTGGAAATATCGTCGAATCTGCTCGTGGTTAGTGTAGCTTCCTAGCGCTAGGGGATTCACTGGTTGAACTATTTCGCCAGCCTCCAAGTGCTTCAGTATCGAGCGCGCGAGCTTGATCATTGCAAGCTTGGTTGCATGCCTCAATCCACGGGTTCGGGCGTAACCAATGAACTTGTAAATCAGGCTGATGAGTCTTTGCAATCTTGAATCCCGTGACATCTCCGTCCCCCAGCAAACAAACATACCCATAAGCACCATTTAGTCCCAACGAAAATGTGTAGAAACCAAGATTTTGATTCCATCATGGCCTGGGCTTGGCCATGCCTTAGATGCGCTCTTAGAAAGCCCTTGACTGGTATTCCTCGTCCCTTGAACATATCTTTCGATATATGACATTTTCTGTATGAATTTCAATTTTCTAAAGAGTCCGTTTTCGCTGTTTCGTTACCGGGAAATTGGGGCGCGGGTTCGACGCGCGATAAGTCGTGTGATAAGTCGTGTGATTAGTCGCGTGCGTCGTCGCAATTCCGCTGCCCATGAGTCCGGGCGTCTGCTTGCCGCATGGCCGCCGGCAGCTCACCTCGCGGAACAGCGAAACCTTGAAGTGCTCTTGCCTTATCGGCCACTGATTTCATTAGTTATTCCGATTTACAACACTCCAGAAATTTACTTGCGGAACTGCTTGGATTCGGTTTTAGCGCAGAGCTATTCAAACTGGGAAGCTTGTCTTGTTGATGACTGTTCGCCGCACCCGCATGTGAGAAAAATCCTGCAGGAATATGCTCAAAGCGATGCCAGGTTTCGCACTCTTTTTAGAAATACGAACGGGCACATCTCAACGGCGACCAACGATGGATGGAAGATGGCGCGCGGCGAATTTATTGGTCTGGTGGATCATGATGACTTGTTGTGGCCAAATGCGCTTTTTGAAGTTGTTTCGGAGCTCAATAAGAATCCTCAGTTGGATGTCATCTATAGCGACGAAGATAAGATCAACGATCGTGAAATTCATAGCGAACCTTTCTTCAAACCGGATTGGTCGCCGGATTTGCTTCCGAACATGATGTTTTTGTCGCATTTCCTGGTTGTGCGGCGGCGACTGGTCGCCGAGATCGGTGGCTACGAAAGTTGTTTTAACGGAACGCAAGATTGGGAGTTGGTCTTACGAATTGCCGAACGCACTGAGAGCATTTTTCACCTTCGCAAAATTCTCTACAGTTGGCGGATTTGGTCCGGATCGACAGCACAAGGGGAGGAGCCCGCCAAGCCCTATGTGACTTCAGCCCAGGAAAGAGCGGTGGCCCAGGTTATCCGTCGGCGTCACTATCAAGCTTTTTTGGAAACAGGACCGATTCCGAATACTTTTCGCATGAAATTTCTGCCTGTTCAGCGCCGTCATTTATCGGTGATAATTTTGAATTTGCAACCTGAGTTTCTTGATAAGACGATCTTAACGCTTGCCTATCGGACGGATTTCAGCCCCACCGAGATCATCATTGTCGGCGAATCGAACCAACAGGAGCGAATTCTCGAATTGCGGAGGCAGAGCGTGGGCGGCGCTGCCGCAGACGCCACGGGTGTTTTCAACTCGGAAACAGCGTTAAGGTTTGTCGAGATTGCACCAGGAGTTGACTCAGCCGGGTCGCCTCGGGCGACGGCAGAGGTTGGGCGATGGGCCAACGCGGGAGCGGAACAAGCCCGTGGGGAATACTTGATCTTCCTTGACGTCGGCCTGGAGGCCTTGTCCAGCGACTGGCTCACTCGTCTCGTCGGCCATTTAGATCACGCTGGCGTTGGCATTGTCGGAACTCGATTACTGAGTCCGTCACGCCACGTGCTTCACTGTGGCTATGTGGTTGGCAACCGACGCAATGGGACAGCCTCGCCGTATGAAGGGTTACCGGATACGCCGGGGTACATGTATCAAAACTTTCTTCAGCGAAATGTCACCGGCGTTTCAATACGGTGTTTTTTGACGCCCAAGGCACTCTTCAATCAATTGGGTGGCTTCGACGTCTCATCCTTTCCCAGAAATCATTTTGATTTGGATTATTGCCTGCGGGCGAAAGATGCGGGTTATCGAACCGTCTACGAGCCAGCCAGCGTGTTGATTTCGGCTCGCAAGGCACCGGTACCGATACAAAAAGAGGATTTGGAGCTGCATAAGAAATGGGACGCACGGTACCCGATCGACCCGTACTTTATTGATTCAAACGTCGTCACAGGGTCTTTATGACCGCCAATGAAGCGAGCCTCGTTCTGGCCTATTTAGCGCGCAAGGCGGATGGCTTGGAACCGGTCCGTAGATTCATCGAAGGTTATAGTGAAAGACCTGCCGGTATGGCTCATGATTTTCTTGTCATCTTCAAGGGCTTTGAATCCGACGAAGATCGTGCCGAGACCCTGTCCCTCTTTGCACGTTTCTCGCCTCAGTCGATCAACGTTTCCGACCGTGGTTTTGATCTTTCGGTGTATTTTGATTTGATTCGGATTCGGCCCTATCCTTACTACTGCTTCGTTAATACATTCAGTCGTCCGCTTGTTGATGGATGGCTGCGATCTCTTTTTCAAGCAACGGTTTCTCCCGGGGTCGGCGTGGCAGGGGTTTCCGCGTCCTGGGAAAGCATGGCGACCAACGTCTTCGATATGACTCGGCCGACGTGCAAATTTTGGAAGTTAGAGTCCCGGGATCGCAGACGTTATCCGCGATACTTTCCCTGGTTCCCGAACTATCACCTCAGGACGAATGCTTTTGTTATTTCGCGGGATGTGGCGTTGAAAATAAAGGTGCCGAAAATGAAGGAAAAATTTGATGCCTACCGTTTTGAGAGTGGCAAGAACGGGCTAACGGCGCAAATACTGGAAATGGGGCTCCGTCCGGTGGTGGTTGGACGTGACGGCATTTTCTATGACAAGGAAGATTGGTGGCGCAGCAACACTTTTCGGCAGCCTCATCAGAGCAACCTTTTGGTTGCTGACAATCAAACTGAAATCTTTGCCAGTGCTTGCCCTATCGAAAAAGCGGCCATGTCACGGCGGGCTTGGCGCCACCATACCCAAATTGTGTAGTGGTGTTTTCTCTTTGCCGATTGCATCATTGATGAAGTATTTTGCTCATTGAAGGGTGTGGTCACGAGGCTTAGGAGAGGACAATAAGGCCGAAGCTTTTTCCACCAACGAAGGGATGTTATGACTGACAATAAGATACCTGTGGCGTCTGCGGAGGTGCCGAAGGCACCGACTTGGGCAGAGCCGCCCACGCAGGGCTCGCACGCCCCCATCACCCATGGCAGCGGAGGTGCCGACGGCGCCGCCCACGCGTCTTGCCGCTTTTGCGGAACGTCACTGGAAGTGACGTTTGCCGACTTGGGAGTTTCGCCGGTCTCGAATGCCTTTCTTCCGCCCGATGCCCTTGCCCGGATGGAGAGGTTCTTCCCCCTTCACGCGCGAGTTTGTTCGAGCTGTTTTCTGGTGCAAGTTGATGACGTGGCTTCGGCTGAACATCACTTTCATGACAACTATGCCTACTTCTCATCCTTTTCGACATTCTTCGTGAGGCATGCCGAGCTCTATGTCGAGAAGATGATGGCGGAGCAAGGTATCGGCCCTGGGAGCCGGGTCATCGAGATTGCAAGCAACGATGGCTATCTGTTGCAGCACTTTGTTCGCCGAGGGGTCCCGTGCTTGGGTATTGAGCCCTCAGCGAACGTCGCGCGCGAAGCGGAAAAAAAGGGAGTGAAATCTTGGGTTAAATTTTTTGGCGTCCAAACAGCGAAAGAACTTTGTTCCAAGGGCTGGGCGGCCGATCTGCTCCTCGGCAACAATGTGGTTGCGCATGTTCCTGATGTAAATGACTTCGTCGAAGGCTTGCGCATCGCTTTGAAGACGGATGGTTTGATCACGCTTGAATTTCCCCACTTGCTCCGGTTGATTGAAGAAAACCAGTTTGATACGATTTACCATGAGCACTTCTCTTATTTCTCTTTACATACCCTGAGCCGAATTTTTACCAAGCATGAACTGACAATCTTTGATGTTGAGGAGCTCCCGACCCATGGTGGCTCCCTGCGCATTTATGCCCGGCACGCCAACTCCGCCAAACTTCAAAGCGTGGGCGGCTCTGCCCAAGTCGGTGCCTCCGGCACTTCCGCAGACGCCACGGGTGTTGAAACCGATCGTTACAAGAAGGTCCTGCGGGACGAGGTCGACGCGGGTCTGTTCACAAATAAAACCTACCAGGCCTTTGCGGACCGGATACTTACCGTAAAATATGATTTGCTTGAATTTTTAATTGGTGAAAAACGCAAAGGGAAGCGGGTGGTTGCCTACGGAGCCCCAGCCAAGGGGAATACTCTCCTCAACTACTGTGGCATTAGGCCGGATCTGATCCCGTTCACCGTCGATCGAAATACTTTTAAACAAGGACTCTATCTGCCAGGAACCCGCATCCCGATCAAAGCGCCAGAGGCAATCCACCAGACACGTCCAGATTACGTGATCGTTCTTCCCTGGAATATCAAAGAAGAGATCATTCAACAGATGGCGGACATCAAGACTTGGGGAGGCAAATTCGTTACGGCCATTCCCAAGCTTCAGGTTTGGGAGGCTCCATGAAAGTTGTGATCCTGGCGGGCGGTTTAGGCACGAGACTGAGTGAAGAAACCGTAATTAAGCCGAAACCGATGGTGGAGATTGGCGGTCGGCCGATTCTTTGGCATATCATGAAGATCTATTCCACCTTCGGTCTCAATGATTTCATTATTTGCTTAGGTTACCGTGGCTATCTCATTAAAGAGTATTTCTCGAACTATTTTCTCCACAATGCGAACGTTACAATTGATCTGAAGAACAACCAGACGAAAATTCATTCGCAAGAGGCGGAACCTTGGGTGGTCACGCTTGTGGACACCGGTGTTCAATCAATGACGGGTGGGCGGGTCAAAAGAATCGAGCCTTTCTTGGATCAAGACGATGACTTTTGCCTGACCTATGGGGACGGTCTCGCTGACATTAATATTAAACGCCTGCTGTCGTTTCACCATGAACACGGAAAGCTGGCCACGGTGACAGCCGCACAGGCTCCCGGCCGCTTTGGCGCGCTGCAAATTTCAGAACAGAGGGTGACAGGATTTCAAGAAAAGCCGCACGGCGATGGGGGCTGGATCAATGGCGGATTTTTTGTACTCAATCGTAAAGTCATATCCTTGATCAAAGATGATCTGACGGTTTGGGAGAAGGATCCCCTGGAGCATCTGGCCACGCGGGGTGAGCTGATGACTTACAAGCATGGTGGCTTTTGGCAACCGATGGATACTTTGCGTGAAAAGCACCATCTGGAAGAACTTTGGTCGTCTGGAAAATGCCCCTGGAAGGTCTGGAAATGAGTGATTTTTGGCGGGGAAAACGTGTCTTTCTGACCGGGCATACGGGTTTCAAAGGGAGCTGGATGTGCCATGTGTTGCTCCGGCAGGGCGCCGATTTGACGGGCTACTCCTTGCCTCCGCCGACCGAGCCCGCCCTTTTTGCGCTGACCGGGCTCGCGGCAAGAATGAAGAGTCGTGAGGGGGATATTCGTGATTTTGAAAGACTGCAAAAGGCCGTGCACGAAGCGAATCCGGAGATTGTGATCCACATGGCGGCGCAAGCCTTGGTTCGTGAGTCTTTTTCGGATCCCGTAGGGACTTTCGCGACCAATGTGATGGGAACGGTCCATCTCCTCGAGGCCGTTCGAAAATCTTCAGCTCGCGTGGTGATCAATGTGACCAGCGACAAATGCTACGAAAACCGCGAGTGGGTCTGGGGCTATCGTGAAAACGAGGCCATGGGCGGATCGGATCCCTACTCATCTTCAAAGGGCTGTGCTGAGCTTGTGACGCAAGCCTATCGCAAATCCTTCTATAGGAATGAGAATATCCGGTTGGCATCAGCGCGCGCCGGGAATGTGATCGGCGGTGGAGATTGGGCCAGGGATCGGTTAATTCCAGACGCTGTACGAGCTTTCTCATCGGGTCAGAAGGTTGTGTTGCGAAATCCCAAGTCGACACGGCCCTGGCAACATGTTGTTGAGCCTGTGTATGCCTACCTTTCACTTGCCGAAAAGGTCTGGCAGGATCCCGCCTTTGCCGAGGGTTGGAATTTTGGACCGTTACCTGATGGGGCGCAAACAGTCGAGTGGGTCATGAAACGATTCGCGGAAGGTTGGGGCGGGCAAGCCGGCTTTGTGGTGGAGCCATCACAAATACCAGAGGCCCACTTTCTTCAACTGGATTGTTCGAAGGCACGAACGTTGCTGAAGTGGACTCCACGATTGAATGCCGGGCAGGCCCTTGCTTTGACGGCTGAATGGTATCGGGATTTTTACGCCGGGGGAGCGGCGGCTCATCAGCTGGTGGAACGTGACATCGAGTTCTACGAAAATTTACTGGTCGCGAGCATGGCCGGCGAAGCCGCTGCACAGGGTGAGGAACTCTCCGGTGATTTTTGAGCCCTTAAAGATTCCCGGTTCCTATTTGGTTCGTCTCGATCAGAAAGCCGACGAGCGTGGTTTCTTCGCTCGCAGTTTTTGCGAGGACGAATTTAAGGCCCACGGTCTTCACTCGTATTTTCCACAAAGCAACGTCTCATTTAACCAACGAACGGGTACTTTTCGGGGCATGCATTTTCAGCTTCCCCCCGCCGAGGAGGTTAAAGTTGTCCGTTGTACTCACGGTGCAGCCATGGATGTTATCCTCGATCTTCGATCAGAATCGCCAAAGTTTCGGCAATGGGTTGGTATTGAAATCAGCGCCGAGAATCACAACGCAGTCTATATTCCGAAGGGCTGTGCCCATGGATTTCAGACCCTGCGAGATGAAACCGAGCTGCTATATTTAATGGGGGAAAGATTCGATCCGACCCAGGCCAAGGGCGTCCGATGGAACGACTCTGCTTTTGATATTCGCCTTCCTCTTCCGATCTCTGTCATTTCAGAGAAGGACAAAAGCTACCCCTTGTTTGGTTCCTAACCCAAGTTGCGCGACTCCCAGTCATCCTGACACGAGGGCCTCTTGGCCGCGAATTATGTTTCTTTATGAGATGGGATAAGGGCCAACAAAAAATGAGTTGACATGCACGTGCATGTACATCAAAATGCATATAAAGGAAGTGCTTTATGCGCACCACCATTGAACTTACCGAGGAGCAACGGGCCGAACTTTTGCGAATCGCTGCCCAACGCGGGATGAAGGGGTTCTCCCATCTCGTGCAAGAAGCTGTTGACGCTTATTTGGAGATTCAAAGCTCAAGAGCTTCCCTGATTGACGCAGCATTGGCCCTGAAGGGCGTACTTAAAGCCAAATCTGCTGACGAATTTGAAGAGCGGACCAAGGCCATCCGGGAAAACTGGCGGTGAGTTTTGTGGCTGACACCGATGTCCTCATTGATTTTCTCCGCGGCCGGGGCGACGAGGCGGAGCGGATTGAATTCGAACTCAAAACCGGCAGGCTCTGCACGACCGCTGTATCCGCCTTTGAGCTTTGGGTAGGTGCAAGGAGTTCCCAAGAAAAGACCGCCGTTCAGACTCTGCTTGCTGCTTTGTCTATCATCCCACTGGATGCGGCTGGGGCAAGTGATGCGGGCGAACTCTTTCGTGCGCTTGAAGCCAAGGGCACAACCATTGGCATGGCGGATTCGCTCATCGCTGGAATTTGCGTAAACCGCAACGCCGTGCTTATCACCAGGAACAAAAAGCATTTTTCGCGGGTGCCAAATCTCAATTACTCCGGGCAATATAGGGCCAAAAACCAGGACAACGAATGAATGCGTACTATCCCGGCGGGTTGTCTCGGATCCTGAGGAATTGACCCTACTTCTTTCTGCAGGAAGGCGCAAGCCTGCCACAAAACCGTAACCTGGGTGTTTTCACTTCCCTGCAGCTATCCCACCCACCTGAGTTTTCTAAATATTGAGAGAACTCCGAGCAAAAACGATTTCAGCCAGGGAAGCCCTGCCAGCTGGGATTGGACTTTTCTTGCCACCCGATAAGCAAGGCGGTTGTGTTCACGCTCGTATCCCGCCACGACCGCTTGGAGACTCTGAAGCGATGCTTGTATCGCTTGCTCGGAAGCTTGTAGACGTTCGACAACAGCTCTCAATTGGGTGTTTTCGCTGGTATAGTGCTTCTCGGAAGCTTGTAGATGTTCGACAACAGCTCTCAATTGGGCGTTTTCGCCGGTATAGTGCTTCTCACGGTTGGAGATCGGCTCATTCAGACCATCATGCAGGGCAAAGAACTTGCTCCGGCGCATACACGCCTCGGCAGTGCCATCGTTTTGAACTGTCCTCTCTATGAATTCGATCAGCGCGCTTGCCGCGGACTGCCAGCTCCAGCTCCCAGCTATCCCCGGCCGGCGCTTGCCTTGAACACCCGTGGCGTCTGCGGAGGTGCCAAGGGCACCGACTTGGGCAGCGGAGGTGCCAAGGGCACCGACTTGGGCAGCGGAGGTGCCAGAAGCACCGACTGAGGCGGCGCCGCCCACGCTCGGTGATAATGTATTCAGGCGATCGATGAGCTCGCCGGTATTCTCGTAAAGATGCAGTGACCCGCCGCCCTTCCATTGAGTTGCCAGCTCTCGATTCACGGGGTTGTCGCGGGCAAAGACGGCCTTCCCGTGACTTAAGGCTTGCACCACCGGAAAGCCAAATCCTTCGAGATGCGATGGAAACACCACGATTTCCGAGTTTCGATACTCCTCCTGGATCCTATTTTCGCTGAGACGGCCTGAGGGCATACACACGGCACCAAGAATTTCATTTTCACCCAGACCCAGCACCCGGATCTCGTGAGTGGATACTTGATCCGCCAGTTTTTGGGCCGTCGGTTTGACAAACTTATGGGCATAACCATTGCCAACGACCAGGATTCGCCGTCGTGCAAGGGGCACCCGATCACTGGCTTGAGTTGCAGCCTCAACATAATCGGCAGGCGACAAAGAGTGAAGACAAGCGAGCTGGGGAATTTCGGCCACACTTGGAAATCGGAAATTGAAGCGCTGGCGGGTGAACTCGCTGTTAAAGATCACGCCATCCGAATACCGCGCGACAAACTCCCACATTGCGTCCAATTCTTTTGTAAAGGCAATGTAGAAACAATCAAGCGCGATCGTATCCAGCATAAAGTAGAAGTTGAAGAGGGCTCTTTCGGAAAGTCTCCTCAGCTCCGTTTGCCGAAACGGCTGTCCGATCCGCAGTGCTACATCGAAGACTCGCGCCGTCTGAATCGGCAGGATCTCCAGCGAAGGAAACCGTTCCGTTAGTTCATGGAATTGAGCCATCTCAGGATCAGCGATCGCTGAAAAAATACAATCCGGTCTCTTTAAGGCGA
>PSRN01000279.1 GCA_003176075.1 Bdellovibrio sp. | reverse complement strand
AATTTCAAGACTCACCGTACAAGTAAGTACGGCTCGTCTTAAAATTTCTGCGCTCATCCGCGCTGGCATCGCGTTTGGCACGTTTTTCCTCGATTTCTATCTTCCGATCCGGGCTTAGGGTCTGTTGAAGAATCAACAGACCCTATTGACTGCTCCCCGCAAATAAGAAAGCATCAATAACACGCATGCTGCCGCGCCAATCCTTTCTTGAAAAGCTTCGTGAAGTTATTCATCCGATTCATCCGGAGACCAGCCTCAGCCGCTTGATGGCGACTTTTCCACATGGCCGCGCCCTGGACGCCGATCTTTATTGGTTCGAGGAACTTCTGCGGTGGCTCGCTCGAGAAAATTATCCTGGCACCCGATTGAATCTGTTTCTCGATTTCTTGGATCACCGCGAAGCTGAAAAGAAGCAGGTCGCGGAACTGCTCCGCCACATTTTGGTTGAGGCCTCAGTAACTTATTTCCTGGCCAACGCCGGCTTTGTCGAGCACATCACTTTTTTGCGCGAAGCCGTGCAACGGGTGTGGAGCCTTGTTCTGCCTCGGGCGCCAGTGGATGGCGATCTGACGCCGGTACTCACCGACGTATTCAATACGGAAGACGCCGTTGAATGGCTTGAGAGAATACCTCTACCTGTCCTTTGCCGCCTGGAGGCCTTCCTTCGTTACAAGATCGACCCCGCGCTGGATCTCACGGCGCACGTCCGCCAAGACAGTCGCGAGGCCCTGGCATTCCTGGGCACCATGGTCGCCTCGATCGCGATTCATCCCGATCTGCGGAGTCGAATGGATACCCGAACCATTATTGAATCGCCCTTTCTGAAGCTCAATGTTTACTTGCAGTATCTCGCCCACCAGGGTTTCGCTGACCCTTCGCTGCCGGATTGGAAAGTGACTTTGGCCGAGTGCCAAACGGCACTGGAAAGGGTGCATGAGCACCTTGAAGACTCCGGCGTCAGCGTCGACATCGTCTTTAAGATCGACGTCGTTCAGCAGGCCCTGTGGCGGATTGATCGGCTTCTTCATCTCTGGCGGGCCGAGGAAGGCGAGGCGCGCACGCAAGGTATTCGCTTTTTCACGTCATCCCTTCTTCGATCAGCCCTGGAAGCACGCACGCTGTCGGGATATTTTCGCAAGAATGCCCAGCTGCTCGCTCGCAAGGTGGTCGAAAGGACAGGGGATTCCGGTGATCGCTACATCGTCCGCAATCGCGAGGAATATATGGCCATGCTTCAGGCGGCGGCGGGGGGCGGGATCGTGACTCTGTTCACGACGATCCTGAAGATGGTTGTCATCAGACTTCATTTGCCGCTTTTCTTTGAGGGATTCTTCATTTGGATCAACTATGCGGGCAGCTTTATCCTCATGCAATTCGCGCATTTCTCGCTGGCCACGAAATTGAGCGCGATGACGGCGTCCGCTCTGGCCAGCCGGTTGCAAGATCTCAACGAGGTGGGTGGCCGGAAAAACTTCGTCGATGAAGTCGCGGCGCTCGCCAGAACGCAATTCGCCGCCGTCATTGGCAATGTGGGAGCTGTTTCTGTCGTGACCGTGCTTTTCGTCTTCCTCTTCCATTTGCTTTCGCCAACACCGAGCATGGATCCCCAGTATGCCCACAAAATCATTGACGGCTTTCAGCCGTGGAAAAATCTTCTTCTTTTGTTTGCTTGTTTGACCGGGGTGATTCTTTGGATTTCAGGTTTGATCTCCGGCTGGTTTGAGAACTGGATCGTTTTTCACCGCATTCCCGTGGCTTTGGCGAAAAGTCGCAGGCTGGGGCGGGTCTTTGGCGTTCATGCCTGCCAAATGATGGGCTATTGGTTATTGAAGAATTCAGCTGGCCTGGCCTCCAATTTATCCCTGAGTTTCATGCTGGCGTTCGTTCCGGTCTTTGGTACGTTTTTTGGTTTGCGCTTGGAGGTGCCGCACGTGACTCTGATGTCTGGAGCCACGTCCATGGCTTTGTGTGTTCTTCCTTGGGATTGGTCGCAGTTCGCGTGGGTTGTCGTGGGCATCGCGTCGATTGGCGCGATGAATATCGGCGTGAGTTTCTTTCTGACCGTTTTGGTGGCGGCACGCGCTCGCGGTCTTGCCTCGCGCGGAACGGCACGGTTATTTTTCTTTGTGTTGGAGGAGTTTCGTCGCGATCCGCGAAAGTTCTTTTGGCCGGCTTCAAAGTCCTCCGGCTGAGGACCGGCGTGAGGCGTCGCGAAATTCCTGCTGCACAAACTCCACTGAATATTTCTTTTCCAGCTGGCGCAAACCAAAATGATATTTGGCGACCCCGCAGTAGAAATCGGTGAAAGCGAAGTTGAGGGCGGCCCCGCCCAGGGCGCCGGCCACCGGCAGAGCCTCGGCCAAAAATTTTTGCGTCACCCGCACTTCAAAGGCTTGGGCGACCTGCGAGATCAAACGCACCAGGAGCGGCGCGCCGCCAGTTTTTAGGGCCTCGGCAAATTGCTGGGCTGACATCTTGGAAACAAAGACGGAGGCCTCGCGAATAATTTTGGCGTGAAGGGCGCGGGTCAAAAAATACGAAGACTCCATCGCATCGTCTTTGGGGCTGTCGGTGCCAAAGCAAAATACCATCAAGCACTCCAGCCGCACCTCGAAGTCATTGAGGTCATGCCCTGCCAGCCGCGCCTGATCGGCAATTCCCCGCAAAATCAAAACGGTGGTCAGCGGGAGTTCCAGCAAAAATCCGGGGGCTCCCCAAAAGCCGCTCAGAACACCCAGCAATCCCGTGGCACCTTTGTGCAGGCGTGCGGAAAAATCCCCGTGGCTCTGCGGAGGTGCCCAAGGCACCGACTTGGGGCTTCGCCGCCCAGGCTCGCTTCCGGCGGCGGCTGTCCCTTCCAGGCTAACGACAGCGGCCTGCAATGCTTTTTCGACCGCCTTGCGCGAGGCTTGGCTGATCGCCCGCTGCACCTTCTGAGGCAATTGCGCCTGGGCGGCCTCCAACGGTCGTCCGATCCAAGCCAAACCGCGCGCCACGACGCCCGGGTTGTGAAAAAAGTCTGCCGCTTCCTTGATAAATTGCCGTTCTGATTCGGCCATGATTTGTCGATCCGATCCAGCCATGACTGACCTTCACTTCCCGCGGCGAAACATCACGGGGACTTGAATGCCGCCGCCACTGACGTTGACTTTGTAGCTTCGGTTGGTGGCGCGGCTGATGAAACCACCGACGGCGAAATGTTGAAAACGATCTCTTGACCAATCATAGTGAACAAAGACGCCGATGTCAGAAATAACCTTCCGGGGGCGGGAAAGAATCCCTTCCACTTCAAGAAGATTGAGCGGGGTCCTTTTTTGCACGATCCATTCATGGGCCTTGCTCCGGGTGATCCTTCTCAATCGTCTCTCGAGTTCCTTTCCCATAAACACCATTTCGCCGCCAAAACCATCGGCATGTTTTAGGACAAAGTCTTGGGGAGACTCCCACACCTTCTCCCTGCTGTCACACAGCAATCGGGCCGGCAATATCGCCTTTTCGAGTGAGCGGTCATTGCCAAGAAGACGGCGGCGCAGAGTCCGATCATGAAGCAAAACCAGAATCGCCTTTGAAGCGACGAGGCCGGTGACAAAAGGCCCGTACTGAGGAGTGCCTGACCGCATGAGCCGGCGATAGAAATTCTTAAAGAGACGGTAGTCCTCCAAGCTCAGGGCGAAACTCAATTGATAAGCGTGCGGGTAGAAGTCTTTCCCCACCCGAAACATGCCATGACCAAATGTCACCTTCTCCCAGTGAAGAAGCGGCTGATCGGCGTCCTTGGGAACTTTGTAGGCGTCGGGCGAGACGAGGCGAAACTCAATCCCCATCTTCTTTCCGCGCCGAAGCAGAAATTCCTCGTCCCAGTTGTAACTGTCGTATTGAAAGCGCGCCATGCGTGATCCCAATCGCCGCATGTTGCGAATCTCAGCCGCCGCGGTATCGAGGACGATGACTTTTTTCCGCAATCCTGGAATCAACTCCAGAAGGGCTTGTTGGATAAAACTGGATCGCGCCAACCCGTCGAAGCCGATCTCATTGATTTCCAGGAGATGGGGGGGGTTTCCCGGCCGTGGTTCGCCGACAATGGCCATGTCGAAACGAAAGCTGCCGACCAGGCGGCGGCGGGGTCGGCGCAGCACCTCGAGATCATTGATCAAGAAATTGCGAATAGGTCCGGCGGGAAGTATGGTGCAAATCTCGTCGTTCGGCAGCGACAGTAACCGCATCGCAAAAGTTGTGATCAAGCGGGCCGTTCGCACCAGTTCAGGGAGATAACTGGCGGGCAGGATGCGTGGGAAAATGGCGCAATCGTCTTCGGTGATCTCCGTCAAGCCGGAATCAACGAAATTATTCCAAACCGCCACCTTGTGGTTCCAGCGAGACAGGGGCGTTTTCGCTTCCGCCAGCGGCATCATGGGCGATTCCAGAAAGTGACCGTTGAAGTGCATGGAATTCATGCTAACTTGCGTTCGCCCCAAGAAGAAGCTTTAATATGCGCCCGAGCAAAGCGTGGGCGGCGAAGCCGCCACGGGCATGCTAAGGAGTGTTGTGTCGATCCCGCATCATCATCACGAATTTGTTCTTCGCGACCGCCGAATCGAACTGAACCAAAAGAAAACCATGGCGGTGGCCGCTCTTTCGAGTGTCGTGATGCTGGTTGAAATTATCGCGGGTCGCTGGACCGGCTCAATGGCTCTCTTGGCGCAAGGCTTTCATATGTCCTCGCACGTGGGAACTTTGTCCATCGCTCTTGCGGCATATAGTTTCGCCAGGTCCGTTCGCTTTCATCGTAATTTCAGCTTTGGCGCGGGAAAGATGATTCCACTGGGCGGCTATACGAGTTCGATCATTTTGACCGTTGTGGGCCTGCTCGTGGGTTGGGAATCCATCGAACGATTCGTGGCCCCTGAAAATATTCAATTTCCCGAGGCCATCGGGATCGCGACTCTGGGCCTTTCAATGAACATTGTCAGCCTTTGGTTGTTGCGGCCTCATCCCCATCCTCATTCCCATCCCCATCCTTCACCGCATGTTTTGGCCCATGTTCATGACTTGGCTTTGCACGGAACATTTCTCCACCTGATTTCGGATTTGATGATGGACTTTCTTGCGGTTTTATCTCTTGTGCTGAGCCGTCATTTCAATTGGCTGTGGCTGGATTCTTTGGCCGGACTTGCCGGGGCGTTCGTGATCCTCCGCTGGGCCAGCCATCTTTTCCGTCACACCAGTTGGGAGCTACTCGATGGTCATGCCCGATCGGTGGATCGAGATCGATTGCGCCAAGTCCTTGAATCAAATCGGGCCAAGGTCCTTGATCTTCATGTTTGGCGAATTGCGCCTGACGCCAACGCCTGCGAAATCATCATTGAAACGAGCGATCGCCGCGGACCCGACTATTACCGCGATCTGATTTTTCGGGAATTCCATATTCACCACGCCATTATCGAGGAGCGGGTCGCATATTAAGGCAGTTCGAAACATGTTTAAGCAATAGTTGTGAATCAGAAGCCATAACGTCGACTTGATTCTGCGATCCATTCGCCGAAAGCTCGTTGTTTTCCCCTAATTTCTTAAAGTGAAAGTTATTGCGACAATGGGCGTTTTTATCATAACAGGGTTTTCCCAAAATTAGCCGCCTAATAACGTGCAGTTTTCAATAGTGGAGCGGTTTCCACGACATTT
>PSRN01000197.1 GCA_003176075.1 Bdellovibrio sp. | reverse complement strand
GATAAGGTCGGTAAAGAAGGCGTGATCACCATCGAAGAAAGCAAGACCGCCAAAACAGAAGTCACCGTTGTCGAAGGAATGCAATTTGACCGCGGTTACCTGTCTCCTTACTTTGTGACGAACGCCGAAAGAATGGAGGCCGTGATCGAGAACGCCTACATTCTTGTTTACGATAAAAAAGTCACCAGCATGAAAGACATGTTGGGCATTTTGGAAGGCGTTGCCAAGCAAGGCCGTCCTTTGCTGATCATTGCTGAGGATGTCGAAGGCGAAGCTTTGGCGACTTTGGTGGTCAATAAGCTCCGCGGCACATTGCAAGTTGTGGCGGTCAAGGCTCCCGGTTTTGGAGACCGGCGAAAAGCCATGTTGGAGGACATCGGCATCCTGACAAACGCGAAGGCCATTTCTGAAGAAACGGGCCGAAAACTCGAGCAAGCGACGGTCGCTGATCTCGGAACGGCAAAACGCATCGTTGTGGATAAAGACAACACGACGATTATCGATGGCGCGGGGAAGAAGGCGGACATTCAGGCCCGTGTGAATCAGATCAAAGCGCAAATTGAAGAGACTTCTTCTGACTACGACAAGGAAAAACTTAAAGAGCGTCTGGCCAAGCTTTCAGGTGGCGTGGCCGTCATTCATGTGGGTGCGCCCTCTGAAGTTGAAATGAAGGAAAAGAAAATGCGGGTTGAAGACGCTTTGAACGCGACTCGCGCGGCAGTTGAAGAAGGAATCGTCGCGGGCGGTGGAGCAGCTCTTCTGAAGGCGGCGCAAAAAATTGACAAGAGCAACTTCCATGAAGATGAGGCGTTCGGCGCTATGATCATCAAGCGGGCTTGCGAAGAGCCGATCCGGCAAATCGCCAACAACGCTGGAATGGATGGCGCGATTGTTCTTGATCGGGTTCTTGCGAACAAGAGCGCGACCTTTGGTTACAACGCTTTCACTGACGAATACACTGATCTGTTGAAAGATGGCGTGATCGATCCTGTGAAGGTTGTTCGGTGCGCGTTGGAAAATTCGGCTTCAGTTGCGTCACTAATGTTGACCACGGAAACAATGATCGCCGAAGCTCCCAAAAAAGAAGAGAAGGTTCCGGCTGGCGCTGGCGCTGGCATGGGCGGCATGGGCGGAATGGATATGATGTAAAAATCAGGTCCTAAGGATCTTATAGGTCCTAAAGATCTTATGGATCTTATGGATCTTGCAATTCAAACAAGACCCGGGAATTTTTCCGGGTCTTTTTTTTGAAAATAGGGAATTTTGAAAATAGGAAATTTGGATACTTGGTCTTTGGCGATCGGTCCTCATTTGCAGCCTTGTCCATTCTCAAAACGGGACTCCCTTAATTTCACTGACGCTTCATTTTGCGTATCAAATCGCTAGCCGCTTTTGAGAAATTCGACATTCGATACATATCGAAAAAAGCCTGGCGGCGATTTTGGTGACTTTGAAGGCATGGGGCACTTTTTGCTACGAGTGTGGCAGGGGGTTCTCATGGGGAACATCAATCGTCTCACAATGAAAGTCTGCTTGCTTGCAATCGCCGGAGCTGCATTGAGTGCGTGTAGTGCCGAGTACGGCTTCAAGGGGCAAACAACGGCAGCATCCCAGGCCTTAGGGGGTCCCGTAAACGTTAACGGATGTACCGGCAGTGACTGTGTCACCACGACCCCCACTCCAACCCCCAGTTGTACTCCAGCGCCCACTCCCACTCCCACTCCCTCTGCTACACCTTCTCCTACTCCTGTTCCCGGATGCCACTGTACTCTACCCACTCCGACTCCGACTCCGACTCCGACACCTACGCCTACGCCCACTCCTACACCCACACCAAAGGCGAGCCCGACTCCGTGTCCTTCGCCGACGCCAGCACCCAGTCCGACCCCGTGTCCTTCGCCGACACCCAAGCCGACCCCTGTAGCGACTCCGACTCCGACACCCACTCCGACTCCAATTTCTACACCTACACCTACACCTACACCGGCTCCGACAGCCACGCCTACGCCCACACCCACACCCACACCCACACCCACACCAAAGGCGAGCCCGACCCCGTGTCCTTCGCCGACGCCAGCACCAAGTCCAACCCCTTCGGCGTGCAATTCTAAAATCATCATTGAAGTGAGCGATGTAGAGGCTGAGACATCAAACTCCCATGAATCTTGCGGGCTGAAAGCTCCCAAGTATGTCGATCTTTGTAAGTTGTCGAAAGATTTTGTTGGCACGCTGAAGGATGACGCCGACATCGACCCGAGCAAGCTGGATCAAGGTCGGGCGTTCACGCTGGCGGTAAATCCGAATTCACCTCGCAACTATGTTGCCGATTCAACTGGAAGGTTCGTGTGTTTCCTGCGGGCTCCCGCAAGCGGCCAATTGGTCTTCCAGGCCACGCCATCGGTGGTTTCAGGAGCCAGCAATACTGTGACATTCGATCTGGATGATCACGTATCCCTGACTCGACTTAATACCGGGGAATGTGAATTGGTTGTACCCCAGGGAGACTATCATCTTGTTGATGATAAATAATTCCTGATAGAGTGAACTCTATGAAGACAAATTTCTTCAACTTTGTTGCTGCAGCTGTGATGGCTGCAGCTATTATTTCGTGTGCCCATCAGCAGGACCGGCGCGGCACCGGTTTTTCCGAATCGATGCTTCATCAGTCGGAAATTCTCCCGAAAGTCATTCTTCTTGTTCAAGACGATGACGTCGAAAAATCGGCGGAGAAGCAAAGTCGATTGAAGGAATTGACGAAAAAACTTGCTTCAAACACCCATGAGATCGACCAGAAACTGCACGCCTCGTCTGACCCGGCCTTGCAGTTTGTTTCCCGCGATTTCAGCAAGGACCTCGACGGCACTTTGGCTCTCATGGATGACAACAAGTGGTCGCAGGCCCGGACCAACCTGTCGAAGGTGACTCACTATTGCGTCGCTTGTCATACGATGCAACAGGGCCCTTCGATGACGGGGTCCATCCAGGATGATTTGAAGAATTTGACGCCACTCCAGCGCGGTGATTATTACGCCGCTCTTCGAAATTTTGACGAGGCGATCATTTCCTACGAACAAGGGCTGCGCGACACCAAACTTGCGAAGGAGAATCCGCGGGCTTGGGACGAGGCCGTACAAAAGCTCCTGGCGATCACCGTCAGAGTCAAAGACAATGCCAGTTTGACTCTCGAAGTGATCAGCCAGTTCTTTGATGCGGACTCCTACCCAAAGGACCTGGTTGATTCCGCCCACCGCTGGCGGCGTCAGGCAAAAGAGTGGAGAAACTCCCGCGGTGCCGGAAATAAACGGAACCCCGGCTCGATTGACAAGTCAGGGAAGCCTGAAAAATCTGAAAAGAAGGATCTCATGGCCGAGGCCCGAAAGCTCTACGAGCAGGCCAGCCATTTGTCCGGCAAAGGAAAGGCGGATTCTTTCCTCCTCTACTTGCGCGCCAGTTCAGCTCTTCACACTTATTTGAGTGATGCGCAGAATTCCCGGGACCAAGAGGCGCTCTTGCTGTCAGGCCGGACCGCCAAGGCTCTTGCCAACATGAACTTCTGGACCTTTCCGGAGGATTATTTCAAAGCCTGCGCCGCTGTGGACGAAAAGACAACTATCGCTGAACAATGCCGCACTGAACTCGCCCAGCAAAATGGAGGGAAATGAAAACCTTAAAGCGATCCTGCATCGTGATGTTTTGGATGGCCGCTCTGTTTGAAGGGATTGCCCGCGGAAACGTTGTTGGAAATGGTAATCAAAACTTCAATTCGATTCCAAGCGGTCTTGATTTTGTCACAGTCCAAAGCTCCGAAACATTAAAGCCCGGTATCATCAATCTCGGCCTGTTTCTGAATTATGCGGTCAACACCTTGCCTTACTTTGACGGCGGAAACCAAAACCGCACGACCTTCAATGATACGCTTTTGGGAATGGACATGAATGTCGGTATCGGAATTACAGACAATTTCGATATGGGTATCAGTTTTCCATTCATCCTCGCACAATCCATTGGGAACGATGCCGGATATCACGGAGAGTTTTTCGCCACGGGAAACTCCGAAGTAAGACTGCTCGGAAAATATCGTTTTTACGGCAATGACGATGGGGGCATGGCCTTTGTGGGAAGCGTTGATTTTGACCGGACAAAGGACAATCCCTACACGGGGTTGAATCCAGGGCCGATCTATAATTTGGAACTCGCCATGGATACGACGGTCAATCGTTGGGCTTTGGGTTTGAACCTTGGTTATCGTATTATCAACGCGGGTGATCCGGTGCCGGGTTCATTTTTTGAACCGCTTGGAAACCAATACATTGCCAGCGTCGGGGCGAGCTATCTTCTCAGTCGGATCGATACGAAACTAATTTTTGAGATTTTTGCCAGCCAACCGGCGGTGTCTAAGGCTTCCAATCCGGATCGTTTGGCTTCCTCGGCCGAATTGTTAGCGGGGGTGAAGCACGACCTTTCAAACAATCTGGCGGTGCATGCCGGTGGCGGCACTCAACTCGAAAAGGGTGTGAGCTCGCCCGATTGGCGTGTCTACACCGGTTTGAACTATGCGTTTGGTCCAGTTTTCAAGAAACCTCCGCAAATCTATCAAATCACGGGTGACAAGATCATCCTGCAGGCGGTTCTATTTGATTTCGATTCCGACGCGATGGTTGGCGAATACGATCAGACTCTCACCGATGTGGCGGCTGCCTTGGAAAAAATGGGTTATAAGAAAGTCGTCGTTGTCGGTCACACCGATTCCATCGGCAGCGATGAGTACAATCAGCGTCTGAGTGAGGCGCGAGCCAGCGCCATCAAAAACTACCTGGTGACGAACAAAGGGTTCAAAGTCGAGGCGATCGATGCCAAAGGCAAAGGTAAATTGGAACCCATCGCCGATAACGGAAACTTTCAGGGTCGGCAGCAGAACCGTCGGGTGGAGTTCACGGTTGAGAAGTGATCGTGTCAGGGGGGCGGATTCTGTTCAGAAATATCTTATTTTCTGCAGCGGTTTCCGTCTTGATTTTCTCCGTGGCACAGGCGAAATCTTCCCGATCATAGCGCTAGGTACCAGGTTCCGATTGCAGAAGCGCCTTGTCACCATTCGGTGACAAGCCGCTTCTGCAATCGGAACCTGGTACCTAGAAGAGAAATCCCACTCCGAACAACAAGGACGTGAAGTTCGCGCTGGCGGAGCTGGCGGGACCGCCGCTGAAGGAGCTGCTGAGCTGCTCGAAATTGAGAATTCCGCGCAACAAGATTTTTTCCGTCCAATAATACTCGCCGCTAAAATTGAACTGGCTCATTTGATTGCTGGATGGCCCGTAAGTTCCGGAGCTCTCACTCATCCCCGGCGACAAGTGGTAGTTGAATTGAGCGCCGAGGACGAGAATTTTTCTTGGGCTGATGCGAATGGGAAAACCTCCACCGAGACCCATCGCAAGTCCGGAATATGTTTTCGACGTGTGGGCGCTGGGCACCGAGTCCTGAACAAAAACCGAGGCCTGCGAAAATCCAAACTGGACATGAAACTTGGCTCCAAAGAAATCGGACTCGTCGGCGAGAAAATTGTAACCCAAAGTGAGGTCGAGTTGCTGGAACTGAAAATTCAAGGGATCGGGGACGGAGCCCGAGAGGCCGTTAGGGACCTTCGAGATGATATCAAATATGTTCAGATTGAGCTGCAATTGGGGATCGATCCACATTTCTCCTTCAAGAAGGACTGACGGACTCAGGGGATTGGAGCTTGAAGCTGAATCAGTCGTTAGGCTGGTTGAGAGATTCGCGGAGGAAAATCCCGCCAGCAAGTTCAGCCGGCCAAAGCTGGCTCGGGGAGTCGCCGACCACTCGTGCGGGTTTTCACCGAAAGCAAGGGCGTGGTCGGGTTGATTCGCCATTGCTCCAACGAAATGGCCCTCGCGATCGAAGCCGGCTTCAGAATAGGTCGGGTTTGGGTCAACGGTCACCTTGAACCCCGGTTGAATCAGATTTTGGGTTTTTTCTTCTATCACTTGACCAAAGGAAATGGATTCATCGGCTTTGTTGATTCTCACGCGCCCCATGATTTCGCGCGTGGCGGACGTGATAAAGTGAAATTTGGGATGTCGCTGGACAGTTGAAATTAGCACCACAAAGATTTCGGAGTCCTGGCGAACGCCTTGTCGAGATCCAGCGTCGATCGTCACGACCTGCCCGGTGCGGCTGCGAATTGTCCCTTGGTAAGGAAGTTTCCCCTTGAGGTCCTCAAAAAGGGTTTTGAAACGGTCTTTCAAGTCCGACGTTTCAAAACCCTTGAAATCGTCGAGGGTCACGCGGGTCAAAGGGAGGGCTTCCGTGCCTCCGATCAGGCTCAGCAAGATCGACAATCCGTGAGGTCCTTTCTGTATCCTGCCGGCCAGAAGCGCGTCAGCTTTTGCTTTCTTGAGGATGGATTCGGCGGCCTTTGCGCGATCCTCCAAATCTTCCGGAAGGCTCGCCGGCAGCTCGACCTCGACCTGATCCCATTGGCGATCCTCGGCCACCAATTTCTTGCAATAGTCAGTCAACGCCGCCGCATAGACTCCGCCAACGTTGTCGTAGAAAGGGACAACCACCACTTTCTTAATGGTCAAAGCGGCGTCGACAGGGCTGGTGTAACTCATCTGCTGACCGAAAGTCGGTGAGGCCGGCCAAAGTGATAAGAGGATTATCCAAATCGCCTTCATTTTGAATTATTATCGATGAGCAAAGAAAGGGAGGTCAAACAAAGTCAGGACTTCAAGGCTTCGAACGTGAATCATAGAATGAAAAGATGGGCTTATCTGTCATGATTGTGGACGACGCTGGCTTTGTTCGTGAGATCCTGGCTCAAATTCTCGAGGATTTGGGATACCAGGTCGTGGCCGAGGCGCAAACGGGCGATGAGGCTTTGGCCAAGGCGGTTGAGTACCGGCCCGAGCTGATTGTCATGGATCTGATCTTGCCGGAAAAAAACGGCGCTGAAGCCAGTCACGAAATCTTGGAGGTGCTTCCGTCGACACTGATTATCGCGATGTCCACCGCCAGTGAAACCTTCGTCCGCGACAAGGCGTTGCGCTCGGGTTGTGTGGCCTTTTTAGAAAAGCCATTCAACAAAAAAAGTGTTCAAGCGGTGCTTCAGAAGCTAAAGTTCGAGGGGGAGGCGAACAAACATGGGTGAGCTTTGGTTTGCCATAAAGAGTTTTGTTGTGGCGCTTTTTTTCCTGTGGGTCATGCAATTCAGGATCGGTGAGGTCACATTGGAAGAAAAAGCCACGGATTGGATTGAATCCAGCCGGGCGTCAAATCAAATTCGTGAGATGGCCGCGGCCGCTGTTCAAGTCGCTCATCAGGGCGTGGAGCAAATCTACATGTGGCTTGCGGGGGAGCACGAAGCCCGCCCAGAAAAAAGATCGAGTCGCTCGGGACGTCATTAGCGCGATCCTTCCAGGATCGGGAAACGACGGCGCGAGTGCAAGGCCGATTCATCTTTATCCACGATGTTGTCCGTTGGTATAGCGCATAAACCGAAGTCGCCGCCCTTGGCGGCTCCGCATTCCGGTGGTTCTTCGAAATCAAGACCCCATCCTGGCTCAGGAATTTGCCGGATGGACCACTCAGGTGCTCACTGGATTTGGCGAAACAGGCAGGGAGAATTGTCACTGGAGGGAGTTGCGCGGGGAGCTTTTGGGTTTCGCGATCCTGGAAGGATCGCGAAAGGCGGGGGCATGGGGCCGGCCTAGAGGCCCCATCGGAATGGATGCCCGCCGCGTTTTCAGAGTTCAAGTGGCTTGAGGAATCGGTCGAGGTCATCCTTTGGTGGCGCCTTTATCAATTTGTCTGTCAATTTGTCGCGACCGCGGTTTGATTTAACAGGCAAAAGCTTGTCGGGCGAGGCTGCCGATCGCGTGGGGTCAGAGATGTTCAGTTTGGCGCTGTTTGCACAGGTCGCGTCTCCCCCTCGCTTGGGCTCTGTCTGTTTGATGATCGCCAACGCAAAACTAGAACATATCAATGTTAAGACCAAAAGCCAACGTGCCAAGACACACCTCCAGGATCTTCGCCGGCCCGAGCCAGCTCGCAAAAGATCATGAGACCTCTATTGTCAGGATTGCGAGAATGATACCAAGTTTCAGCGAAAATTCTCAAGTTGGGACGGCATCAGCGATCCCAGGACCGCAAAAATGTTTGACGGGTGACTAACACCCTAATGGTTGCCGCCCTCTTTCTTCTTTTTGTGGAAGCTCAATTTGCCATTAGGATTTGTTATAGAGCCATTGAAGGGCGTATCTCGAATTTAGATACCCGCATTTTTGCATGATCTTTAGGGCGAAATAGATCATGTCCTTGTAGCCATATGCAGCCCACTTCAAAGTCTTGATGGCTCGGTTGACCCCCTCTGAAACCCCAGTTGTCAAGCGATGGGTAAAGTAGTTCCAGAATTCGTTCCGATGGCGAATTGATTCAAAGAATTTCAGGAGAAAGAATGACTTTGTCTGGTGAGCCCACTCGATGCACTCAGTGAGCATCACCCACGCTGTGTCTTCATCTTGCTGTTCAAAGAGTTTGTGGTAATGTTCTTTGATCATTTCGAGCTTGGCAATTCTTTCATTTTTCTTCATCACTTGATCGATGTGTTCTTGATCCTTGGAATTTCGATTTTTCGCCCGAGTCAAAAAAATATAGCGGTATTTCCCCGAGAGAAGGTCATCCTCTTTAAGCTCCGGGTCGCCATATTTATCCCACTCAATTTTGCGCTCCTCATTCAAGGCTTCATTGAACGACTGGGCAAGATGAAAGCGATCCCACACCAG
>PSRN01000288.1 GCA_003176075.1 Bdellovibrio sp. | reverse complement strand
ATTACCCACGGTAATTCCGGCTATCTGACTTTTTTTCGCAACTACTCGTCGAGCCAATTTGCTTCCCCGATTGTTTGGAACGACCCGGCCACGCAGCAGACCGCCGCGGTGGGCACGATGGTGTTTGATGGTGGTGATATCGGTATGAATGTCGTGGGAAACGTGCTTGGCGCAGCGACCGCGGGAACTTCCGTGGCCACCGCTTCCTATGATTCATCGAGCACGGACGTCGCGGGGATTTATGTTTTGGGGCTGGGAGGAGCGGGACTTGGCGACGTGGCGGCCACTAGCCTTTTCCGCACCGGAAATTACGATTACTTCAACAAGAAAGTCATGTGGCAGAGTGGTACCGCCGTAACACTGCCCTCATCACTTTATCTTTCAAGCCAGCCAACCTGGTGGCCACCGGGCACTCCCTGGCCCTGGGTCGGACCTGACCTTTCCCCCATGGTGGGTACCCTCCCCGCAAAAGCCAGAAGCGACAGTAAGTACAGTCCCCCAACCCCGTAGCAAAAGGTGCCAGGCCCTGTTTCCGGACGCACCTCGCCACCAAATACTTCCACTTAAAATCTACTTATTCAACTCGACCAGAGTGGCCTGTTGATCCACCTTGAAAACGATATCCACGGCCAAACGGAAGGTCGCCGGCACGCCGTCGCTGACATAACCGGTTTCCAGTTGATGAATGACAGAGTCAACATCCACTGGATTTAAGGGACTGATGGTCTTCGGGTCGCGATAGAGGAAAGCCGAGCGCATGGATGTTCCGTTACCAAACGGGTCCACAGCGTCGCTGCTGACGACGTTGCAGGTATTGATCGCGATCACACCCACGTCACTGAGGCTCTTTAACTCCCCAGGATCGGCGACGCCGTTGCCGTTGGCGTCGACCCAAACCTTGACCGTCGTCGCGTAAAGATCCCCATCCCACGGACCGAAGTAAATTTTTGTAACATCGCTCGAATTGCAGTCTTTGCCGGCCAAAGCGCGCAACGCTTCAAATCCGTTGGAGTAGGTTCTTCCATACACGACCGTATGGTCTCCGAACATATTCAAACTGCTGCGAACTTTGCCGTCGCCGTCGGGAATGACCAGAAAGCCGTCCTCAATGACGGGCCGGAAATCATAGGGGAGGTTGAGACCGTCGCTGACCTGCTTTGCGAAGTTGACGAGCGCCCCGCCCAGCCAAGCCGTTTTGTGTGGGACATCGTAAGCATCAAGACCCTGGAGATCGCTCCGCTTGAGCGCCGCCATATTGAAGTAGGTTCCCCCTTCCAAGCTTGTGGTAAGGATCTTTTCCGCTCCGAGATCGAGAACGATGGGCGTGTACTGCGTGCTGATGACGACTTCGTCGTTCACACCTCCAGCCATGGAGAAAAGGAAGGTGAGAACGGTCAAAGGATTCCCCATGGGGGCGAAGACACCCATCGTACTGCCGGTCAACAGCAACGACGTCGGGTACGACGTCTCCGTCGAAGGGTCCTTGGACAGCATCGGCTGTGTCATACAGCGCGCCACTTGGTGGAAATCCCGTTGTATGGATGGCATGTTGAGGATCGACCGGACCGTCACGCTTTGCTCAAGGCCCCGAACGGTGGATTGATCGACCAGCAGGGGAGTTTCGTTATTTCCCAAGCACACTTCCCGACCGCGGATATCGGCGATGTAAAGATTCACGAACTGAGGTTCCACTGAGTTTGTCGTCGTGACCGTCTCATAATGCGGCCAAGTACCGAATAACCGGTTCGGCACTTCACTTTCGCCGAAATTGCCCGGGCCATACCTGGAATCCTGGGAAGCGCAGCGATCACCCGTCACCGAGGGATCGCACCATCCATAGTACATGTATTCGATCAAATGCTCAGTGGCGGGAGGTGTTTTGTTGGCGATGGTGAAAGAATCGTTGGCGATGAAAGCCCAAGGCTCACTAGGCCCGGTGATAAGGTCACCTTCGATTTGCACCGTACTGAAAAAGCAGCGTTCGTTATTCAGAAACTGGGACTTCGCCCGGTCATGGCTGACTTTGTAGTATGTGCCGTTGCTGGTGCTCGTCTTCCCACCCACCGGAATGTAAGAGTATCCAGGATTGTTTCCCGAAAGTATGGCCCGTTTGTTGGCCCACAAAGCCAGGACGTCTTCCTTGTTGCCGAAAGAAATATCAAACTTGACGGGAATTGTTTTGTGAGTTGAGTCGGCGGCCACTTCGTTCAATGACTGCTGGCGCTCCCATTCCCGCCGGGGAACACTCTGACCATTGTCCAACGTGACTGGCTTCAGACAATCGAGAGGCTTCAGCGGCTGGACAGCGGGACTGCTGAGGTCGGCCTGCATGGCATTTGTCGGCAAGCCATCCGCGCCGGGAATCACCCCGCTGATTTGGCTCGGATCGCCGGAAGCCGCGAAGGGCGATGCTTTCATCGCTTCATTTTCCACGGGGTTAAAATGAAATTCCTTGTCGGCGCAATTCTGGAAAGATGAAATCAGAAGAAGAAAAGCCGGCAGCAACGGTGCCCATCTCATAAGGGTCGTCCTCATGAGGGTCGCCGAATATGGCATTGATCGCATCGATCGCATGGTACGAACTTTCATAAGGCCTCCGTGCTTAGCAATTGATCGCTAGGTATCAATTCCCTAAGCAAGGGCGGAGCCCTTCACAAAGCTGTTCCATTTTGGCTCGAATCGAGTGAAAGTGAGACAGTGCCGAAAGAACTTGATTCACTTTGGAGCAAAATTGTGAAGAAATCACCAACTTATGAAGCTATTGTGTAAGCACTTGACTAGTTCGTAGACGACAAAGAAAACGCCCATCTTATCAGACCTTTAGATTGATACTTGTCCAGAATATGTCGTCCCAGGATGAATCAGCCAGGTTTTTGACACCGAATTCTTTGCGACCCTCCGCGAATGAGGTATGAACAGGCTCAATGAGAAGTTCTAGAGTGCGGGCGGCGAAGCCGACTGGAATTCAGAACAGTCCAATCCCTCTTCACTTTCCAAGCCGTAGGCCACGAACCATAGGTTCGCATAGCCACCTCGTTTGCCTTGAGAAGGGGATTGGCTTCTATGACGGCCCACATATCTGCCCTGTAAGATGGACCTATTACCGTGCGCCAGCGATAGGCAGAGTGCTTTTGAGCTAATTCTGTAGGGCCCAATATGTCGGACGGTCGGTGCCTCAGCGTTTGGGAGGCGACTCGAAGGGGAGAACGGGCAAAGCGCTCGTCTTCGCCCTTACGTTGGATCAAATAATCACTACCTCCAGGGATCAAGTCGACACGTTCTTTGGGGCGCGTTTTGAAAAGCTTCTTCATTCTGGGATCAGTGCGCTGCCAATGGGCGATGCTGGCCCAGAATGCCCGCACCAGCTTTTCATCACGCAAACACACAAGCTTTGTCAGGCGATCGATGTTGACTCGTTCGATGTGAATCTCCAGCCAGTCGACAAGAAGCGCCAGCACGCGAAAATCTTCTCGCACAACGCCCTCGATAGAGGCTGCAACGAGAGTATCCTCGATATTCGGCTGATCCTTAGGAAAAGGAGCGGCCAGTCGGAATCCGATGCCGACGAGATCCGAGGTAAGCTTGTGTCCCGTGGCATATTCTTGAGGGTGGAGGACTCGCTTAAAGGTCATAGCCGAGCCTCTTTGCTAACGCTGACATGCTTTTGCTTACGTGCTCAGGCCAACCGGGATGCGCGTCTTGGCGGTGGAGCCAATCCAGTGTTTCCAGGATTTCAGCCTTCGTGGGCTTTAGCGCTATGCAATCAGGTAGGTCCTGCTGGCGATCGCAATAAGCAAAGAATTTGGAGCGAAGAAGATCCGGACGGCCGAGTGGTTCAAGCTTGAGCGCCTTGCCGGAATACAGATTTTGTTTGCGGGAACGCCACTCCCTCGGCAACACCTCCAGGAGGGATGTGGGGCCATTATTAAGCCACTCTTCCTTCAGGTCGCCACCTCCGGCGATGATCTCGCGGCTGAAGTCCCTTGCGGCATGCAGGATCTCTGCTGGAATTTTGGGTGAGAGGACATCGCAATCCTGGGTCTCGCGAGTGATCGTGCCGAGGATGGCGAGCGCGGCACCGCCGATCACCACTGCCTCAAAGGAGAGGCCTTTCGCGGCGAGGTAGATATTGAATTTTTGAAGGATCTCAACAGGCTTCATCTTTAATGATTACTCCGGATGGGTATAATTATATAATATACCAAGACGAAATAAAAGCATGAAGTGAACCTGCTGAAATTACGGGTTTTATGTTGGTGATATAGCCAATTGAGACAATTTTCTAAAATCCCAGCGACCTAAAGCGAATTTCCCCAAATGCCCACTTGAAAGCGAGGGTCACCGCGATTGAGTTGGTAAGATTTAAAGTGAAATCGTGGGAGCCTCGCCAAATCGGATCTGGTGAATCCCCAATCAGCTTTTCCACCGTCCTGGTAAAATAAGGCAATGCTGTAAAGAGCGCTGTCCCTTCCGTGAGGCCGATCGCTAATTTTCCCGCGGCCAGCGAATGGGGGGAGGAGCCCAACCAACCCCGTGTACTCAGTTGTTTATAAAGTCCTTCCGCCGCCACACTTGAATAAGGAAGGAAAAAAAAGATCACTGAACCAAAAACCAAATCCTTTCCGTAATTTTGCCAGAATGAAAGCTTTGGATCATAGCAGGTCATATGCGAGTCAAGGAGGCCCGCAGCGTGAAGGCCGCCGGTCGAAGCAACCATGAGCGTGCGTGAAACCACCGTAAAAGTGAAAGCTCCGGCCACCGTCATCCCAACTCGATAGGCAGCAAAAGCCAAAGACTTTTTCAGCAGGTATTGTTTCTCAAAATGACGAACGATGAGTCGAAACACCAGTCTCTTGGCCACCACACCGGCGCCTGCGGCGATGCCGCCGGAAGCGATAGCGGAGACAACTGCAATGGGCACGGAAACGACGTTGAGAATCCACTCCGTGCGAGCCGGTCTGCCATCCTCCCACGCCCGCAAGCCAGTCACGTATTCTTGAACCGCCCGGCGAGGGTACTCCGTTTCCGGAGTTTTTCCGTGCTGGCAAGCAGCCTCCAAATCGATCGATTGATCGGAAAAGGGGATTTTTAGTCGAGTGGAGATCGCTAAATGTGAATTGGCTTGATTGAAATCGAAAGCATAGCAAGCGAGTTCGAGCCAATCTGCGATTGCCGCATCATGGGCGCTCTTCATTTCATTAGTTGCCTGCTGGAAAGCGGGGGTGGCGAAGCCGCCAAGGGTCTTATTTGCTTTTGAAGAGACCGCCTGTTGGAGCTTGATCGAAGAGTCGGCCATTCGGCTGACACTTAGTTTTAACCGGCTCAAACGAAAAGCGATGGATTTGAACGATGGGTACCGCTGCAGAATCGCTACTTCATTTGTAAGGAGGATCTCCCCGAGACTATCGCCCCGGTCAGTTTGATGGCCATTGAAAAACCCATAGTGCTTTAGAGAGTTGGTCAGGTCCATTTCGTTGGTCTTTTGCAGCTCACTGAGCGCCGGGATCAAATCTCTAATTTGCGAGTCCCAAGTCGGTGGCCTCACGAGCTTCGCCGCCCGAGGCGGCTCCGTTGGCACCTCCGCAGACCAACCCATCGTTCGCTTGAACTGTTCCATCCAAATTTTTGCTTGCGGAGTATAGATTTCCTTACCTGAGAAGATCGCGAACATGGTTGCGACAATCTTTTTATCCAGATCGCCAGACTCGGCCCTTTTAAATAATTGCTGGAACCAGGCCGTCAGATCAGGTGTTTGTAACCTCTCCAGGTAAAGCTTCAAGGCCTCGGTGAAACGGTCGTTGCTCTCCAGCGAAGACACCGTCTTGATTGCTTCCAGTTGAGCGGTGGCCGGCTCCATCCCTTCGGATTGAAATTGATTGGAAAGTTCGGCAAACAACTTATCGCTGCCAAGTTCGTGCAGGGATTGACCCACGCTAGATAAACGGTCAACAAGGGCCTTGGCTTCAAGCTTGTCACTATTCTGAAGCCTTGGCGTCACCGAACGAAATTCCTGCTTGTTCGAAATGGCAGCGGCATCAATCCGCGCCAACAATTGGAGCGAAAGAATCTTAGCGGTCAGAAGGAGACAGCCCGATCCCTTCTGGCACCAGGGTTCCGTCGGTAGCTGCGAAGATAATTTCTTTAATTGACGGCCCAGGGTATTTGGCAATGGCGAGACCATCGAGGAGTCCTGCTCCAATAAGTTTAAGCAATCGGAAAGATTCTGACAGGTCAGAAAAAGGCGCTGATAGGCCCTCAGTGCCGCCGGATTCTGTTGTATCTCCACCTCAGCATCGCGGCCCAGCTGGTGAAGGCTGTTCACCGCCGTAGCAAACCCGAAACGACCGATCGTCGAGTTGTCTTCCTGCAAGGCCTTTTCGAACATGCCGTTCAATTCATTGTCGATCATCTCCAGAAATTGCGTGTAATCACCATTTGTTGCGTCGAAATCTTGAGCCAACTGGACAATTTTTGCTTGTTGTAAAAGGTATGTTGCCGCTCGATCCGAGTCGAGAGGGGCTTGGGCTAAAACCCAGTGGAAAACGAAAGTCGACAAAATCAGAAAAAGGGATCGAGCAAACTTCATGGCAAAAATTCCTTCAAGAGTTAGACCAACTGACGACTGCGGAGGTGCCAAAGGCACCGACTTGGAAAATCAATTCTTTATCGAGTCTCGAATTCGAGTTTTGGTCGTTGCGCCCAGGGACATTGGATTTCCCTGGTGTTAAGATCGATTTTTTGAGACGTCTTCGAGTGAAATGAAGAGAGCTATTTCGCTCTCATTCTTTCTTTTGCGAACTCTAAGATTTTTGCGGCTTCACCAGCTTGGGTCTCATGGAACAGCTTAACCCCGGCTCTGATCCGCTCAATGTCTCCGCTAGTAATGGCGGCTTTCAAAACTCGTAAATTGATTTTTTCTCGCTCCATAGCATCGCTGGCCGCTTTCAACTCTCGTCTCTTGATATCTTCTAGCGTGCTGGAGAAGGGCATGCTTTCGTCTCTGATGTTAGTCATCGCTGACTCAGGGAACTCTGATTGGCGCCCTGCTATATCTGGATGATCCTTGACCGTTAGATTGAAGAACTGCAAAGCCTGCAGGTCGGTTTCATTAAACCTTACCGGAATATTTCTGGACCAATAGAACATCGTGCGAAGAGGGCCAGTCCGAGAGAAAGTGACATCCATACTGATTTGGTAGGCCCTCCAATCATCTGTAACTGCGAACATGGTATACCAGCCAGCGACCGGTTTCTCTGACCGGACGATGTATTGAATTCGCTTCTTATCAAACCCGACGACAACATCACTTTCCGCAACGGCGTGCCGAAACGATTTCTCATGTAAACCATCTCTTACAGGGATCAGAATCGATGGGAAAATCTCGCTTGCCGGCCGATGCTTAGTGAGTATTTGAAAAGGCAGTTCTTGAGTGCCTAACCGGGATAAGTCTTTAATTGTGACATCACCGGTCTCGGTTAAGACCATTGCTTTGGTCGCATCCGAACCGTCCACCAGGATGAAATAGCCGACTCTATTGATCATTGATGGAAACCCGGTAATGACCGAGCCACGCGGCACCATCAAAGCGCCTTCCGGTGAGACGAGCGGTGTGCCAGTTTTGGGACCCGAAAGGTCAGTGTTTAAAGCATAGCTCGTATCCAATAATCCGCAAAGAGCAAACAAGGGGACCAAAGTCCTTAAGACTTGCATCTTCACAAAATCCTCCGAAAATAGATTGGCTGTCTTGATCCAAGTGGCGCCCTTAAAGACCATTTTGCGGGCGAGAGAGAATTGGTTCCTAAGGCTTTGCGGGTCAGATTCAATCCGTTTTTTCATCTTGGTTTTCCTTTCCAATCAATTGAGTAACGCAATTGAGTAACGATCCTTAAAAACTAACCGATGGTCAGTTTTGCAATCTAAGTACCTGAATTTATGTGGTTTCAAATAACTGATCAAAGTTCAGTAATTACGGTATAATAGAAAGAAAACCCGAACTCCGAGCTGGGTGCCGGGAGAGCCCTTTTTTGTAAACAGAGTGACACATTTTGGGCTGGCGTCAGAACTTTGCCTGTGCGGTCGCCCATGCTTGTCGCCGATGAAGGTGTCCAATGAGTGAGAGAATCGAAGGTCTTTCTAAGGGACAGAAAACGCAAGAACAAATCATCCGAGCAGCGATCAAACAGTTTTCGCGACAGGGTTACGAGGAAGTCAGCTTACAGGTTATCGCCGATGCCTGTGGCATCAGCCGTACCGCTCCGCTGTATCACTTCGGCAGCAAGCTCGGGCTCTTCGAAAAAATGGTCGAATATGTCCAGAAGAAGAAAATGGAAGTTCTG
Organism: Bdellovibrio sp.; assembly: GCA_003176075.1. Taxonomy (GTDB): domain Bacteria; phylum Bdellovibrionota; class Bdellovibrionia; order Bdellovibrionales; family Bdellovibrionaceae; genus PSRN01. Next base: position 2,730 of record PSRN01000288.1, on the reverse strand, counting down.
CTCAGTCCTGAAAATATCAAAATATCCGACAATGCGTTTCAGAGGCTCAATAAATTTGCGAAAGCTTACATCTCCTGGAACTTTATCTACTCGTCCGAGGCTGAGGTTTTCCTTCAGCTTTATTATTTTTCCGCTCACAACAACAATTTTGCCACTCTTTACAAAAATCTCATCGAGAATGAGCGGAAGATAATTGAGGAAATTTTGCTGGCGGGACAGCGCGAATCTATTTTCCATTTCAAGGAGCCAAGCCAACAATTGGCCAACATCCTCTACTCGCAAATAACTGGACTTTCGATTTTCTTTCTGGCGGGACGCTTTCAGGCCTTTGATCGCAATGAATTCGATGCGGCGTTTTCGGCGACTCTTGCCAAGATGACAGGTTATCAATCACGTGCTCAAATCTAAACTATGAAAGATTATCCGCAGATCATTGATAACATGGTTCCCTGCTATATCCTCGACCTGTCCTATAATATCATGGCTTGGAATATCGCCTGCCACGAGGCTCTCGCCTTACCGATGGGATGGAGCCTTGGAATGAGTGCGACAAAGATCATTGAAACCCTGGTGAACGCGGACGAATGCCGCGCCCGCAGTTTCAAAGTGTTTGGATTGGATTCGCTGCCGCTGGTTGATTGGGAACCTCTCATTTTTGATCATCCAAAATATGGGCGAACGACTTTTCAGAAATACGCCGCGCAGATCATCAACAAGGCTGGCCATCATGAAGCGTGGACCGTGCAATACAACATTATCGAAAGTGAGAAACTGGAGCAGTATTCGCGCGACATCATGACGCGCATTCAGAGTGAGTTGCAGAAGCGACTAAGCCCGACCTAGGGCGTATCGGGCGTATCTAGTGCCGCTGCCCAGTGATCTTCATTGAGGGATTGAGGGTGTTCACCCCGGTTCCTATCCTCTCTCTTTTAACTGAGCAGTCATTGGCAAGTTTCGCTGTGCAGGTCCGAAGGCTATTTACCTGATGGATGCGCGTCTTCCCAGCGGAATTTTTGCCGAGAGCCATTTCCAAATTGTTCAAGGTAAAGACCCAAGAAGTAATTCCAGCCTCTTTCGTGCCCGCGCGCTTGCTCACAATCCGGGAGGTCGGAATGAACAAGAGTCATTAGCGTGCCTTCGTCTTGCCTTTTGAAAGTCACGGTCACCAGCGACTCCTGACCCAAGGTATTTGGCGAGACCCAAGTGTGTTGAATCCGGCCCGGCCGCTCAACATTCGTGAATCGACCGTAGTGAGCCGTCCCCTTGAGAAGCCAGAAAAAGAGGCCGTCAACCTTCGCGTCCAAAATGAGCTTTTCGGCCGCATTCCAAGGAGTGCCGGGGATTCTTGGATTCAGCCATCCATCAAAAACCTCATCTGGCGCGGCAGGGATCATTCGATCAATCTTAAACTCAAGAGTCTTTTGCGAGTTCTTCATTGCTACTTCTCCTTGTTTTTCTTTGAACTATTTTTTTTGAATTCTTTTTCGCGTTTGTGTTCCTCGTTAAAATATTGCTGAAATCGATCAAGGCGTTCATTCCAAAATCGTTCGTACTCATGAACCCACAAAGCGACCTGTTTCAGCGGCTCACCCCGCAATGAAATGTAGACTTCGCGGCCCTGCTTTCTTCTTTCTACGAGTCCAGCTCTTTCCAGGAGCTTCAGATGTTTGGTGACCGCATTGAGAGCCGTGTTGAATGGTTTCGCGACATCAAGAAATGTCGCTGGCCCGTGGGCCAGCTGCCCAATAATCGCCCGTCGGGTGGGATGTGAGATCGCGGTCATAACATCGGTCAGCTGATCCATAATGAATATTACACCATAAGGTGTAAGATTGAGCAAGTTTTCTCGTCCACGCGATTTTCCAAATACCAACAAAGAATACTCGCAAAAAACAATTAACCAATTGAAATTACAGTGTTTTATCAACTCGAAGGAATCCTATTGAATTTCGCCTTAGAGTAAGCGTATACTTACCGTAAGTTATGACGAACGGAGAATTGAGAGGGACTGAAATAGGAAATGGAACCGGAAGAGGACCTGAGGCGTTTCAGGCCTTGGGAGATTCCACGCGACGGCAGATTTTTGAGCGACTTCTAAAGAAGCCCATGGCGGTCGTGGACTTGGCGGACCAACTGCCGGTGTCCCGCCCGGCGGTCTCCCAGCACCTTAAGATTCTGAGGGTGGCCGGCCTTGTCGGTGTTCTCCAGCAGGGGACGCGAAACGTTTACTATGCGGATCCAAAAGGCGTGCAAGCGATGCGCGAGTATCTTGATGGCATGTGGGACTCCGCCTTACAGGCATTTAAACTTGCGACTGAACAAGAAAGGAAAAAATAAATGATTGCGATCAAGAAAGAACTGACCGTTGAGACCACACAAGAAAACGCTTTTCGTGTTTTTTCGCAACAGATGAACCTGTGGTGGCCAAGGTCACATCACGTCGGCAAGACCCCCATGGCAAGTATGGTGCTGGAACCTAAACTGGCAGGCAGGTGGTATTCCACTCACGAAGGCGGAGAGGAATGTGAGATTGGCTATGTTAAAAATTATGAGCCCAACTCCCGCTTGGTGCTTGTGTGGCAGCTGAGCGGAGAATTCAAACACGACCCCTCACTCCATACAGAGGTCGAGGTGAATTTCATCATTCAAGGTCCCCAGAAGACTCTTGTCAAATTCGAGCACCGGCACGTCGAGACACTCGGGAAGGCCGTCGATGGCATGAATCAGGGC
>PSRN01000248.1 GCA_003176075.1 Bdellovibrio sp. | reverse complement strand
TGGCCTACTTCGAATCGACCAAGGGACAAAGAACGGAGATTCTGGCTAAGTTTTCTTGCCACAAGAACCGTTCACTTAGAAAAGGGAACCTCCACTCGATTCTCGAATGCGACCAGCGAGGCAAGAAGAAGGAATACCACCTGATTGTTTATCAACGGCTCAACCGTACTGAGGCTGTTGTCTATTCGACGAAGTCCGAGCAGGATTTAGAGGAATTTATGTCAATTCCCTGCTATCCCACGCCAGCGCGCAATCAAAAACCCTTGAAATAAACTTCGCTTGTTTGGGTGACGGGATTGACCTGAATAAGGGGGTGCGAAGCCGTCGCTTTTCCCTTGGCGCCAGTTGGCAGAACGTTCAATCCCTGTGATGGAATATTGCCGGACGAGACGGCGTTAGCCGGAAAAACCGAGGGGTCACCGGAGTTGTAAAGGCTGGAAGAGTTGGTCGGTCCGGAATCGTCCTGGTTGATTCCCGTATCCCCACAGTTTTGAAAGGCGAAGGCGAACACTATCAAGGCGGCGATCAATCCTCCACCACCCCCGAGAATCCACGGGATTCGTTTTCGAGAGCTGCCGTTTTCATGATCTAGATTTTGCTTACTGGCATTCCCCATATTGATAGCCTATCGCTCTTTTTCAACAAATCTCAAGGTGCTTATTGGAGCCAAGTCGCAGTCTTCGACTGCTCCGCAGAGGACGGTCAGAGCATTCGAAAATCGTCTCATTTTGAGACGGTCCTTTCGGCACGTCCGCGGAAAGGTAGTGGGTCTTCCGTTTGACACGATTAGCGATGCACGGGCTTTTTAAAGTGTGAGTAGACCGACAGGCCCGACAATTCGACTGAAGATTGCCAATCAATGCCATCACTTCCGTCGCCGCCTGCATTCATTTTTCCTGTATTCGCTTTGTACATTTCTCCGATGGCTGTCAGCCTTTGCTCAGGAAACTGGGCCAAAAAACGACGACGAAGGTCGGGAAAGGAAGCGGATTTCACCGTCAGTAGCAGTTCGTAATCTTCACCGCCGCCAACAGCCCAGCGCTGAGCCTTGTCACCAAACTCCAGGAGCAGTTCCTCCGACAGGGGCAAATCGTCAACACGGATCAGGGCGCCAAGCCGGGAGGCCTTCGTCATTCTGGGCAAGTCCGTCCACAGCCCATCCGAGAGATCCATCATCGCCTGCACGGACGATTGCTTGGCCAGCCAGCTCCCTTCCCGAAGGCGGGGGGTGGGCCGGCGATGACGGGCGATAAGATGGGCACGTGCTTGGTCGCCCCGATTCTTACTGCTCAGCGGGCTCTGCTCAAGCAGAGCGAGCCCCGCCGCCGAGTCTCCCAAGGTGCCGGTGACAGCAATCACATCGCCAATTTGGGCCTGAGCTCGTCGCTTCATCCGGTCCAACCTTTGTTCGCCGATGATGGTGACGGAGATGAAGATTCCACTGGCGCTTCGCGAGCTGTCGCCACCGCGAAGGGGGCATTTCGAGTTCTTCGCCAGTTCGATGAATTCCGCGACGAAGTCATAAAACCAGTCCACCGCAAGGTCCGGCGGTAGCGCCAGGGATAGGAAGCATGCCCTGGGTTTAGCTCCCTTGGCCGCCAGGTCGCTGAGGTTCACGGCCAGGGATTTATAGCCAATATCTTTGGCTGAGCTGGTGGTCGTGCGAAAGTGGACGCCTTCCACCAGATTGTCCACGCTGACCACCATGAGCGGACCCTTGGCGCCTGCCAAAATCGCCACGTCGTCGGAGAAGTCGGCCTTCCATTCGGGCGGACAACGGCGATGAATTTCCCCGATCAGATGATCTTCGCCGATATCTGAAAGTTTCATGGCTCAGGCCCGGCCGTAGTCATCGCTGTAGCGGACGATGTCGTCCTCGCCGAAGTAGGTGCCAAGCTGAACTTCGATGAAACGAAGGATTGTATTTCCCGTGTTTCGCACCCGGTGTTTGGCCTTCATCGGAATGTGAACGTGGCTGCCGGCTTTGACGGCGACCACCCGGTCATCGATCACCACCTCGCCACATCCTTGAACGAAGAGCCAATGCTCCTCCCGTTTTTCGTGGGACTGGTAGGACAGCTGGGATCCGGGGTTCACGGCGATGATTTTGGACTTAAAGACTTGATCCTCGCGCAAAATTTCAAACCGTCCCCAGGGGCGCTCGTCAAAGACGTGCGTTTCAGTGAGCTGAGGTTGTTCCTGCTTGATCCGGTCCACCACCGTTTTCACTTGTTGTGAGTGTCCCCGCTTGACCATCAGCAAGGCGTCTTCAGTATCGACCACAATCAGATCGTCCACCCCCACGGTGGCGTAAGCTTTGCCGCGGTGAGGGAGAATAAAATTGTTTTTTGAATCAAGACTGTAACAATGAGCCTTTGATTTTCCTGATTTTTCATAGACGTCGGCCACCGCGTCCCACGAGCCCACGTCGTTCCAACCGGGCTGACAGGGGACACAGAGAAGATCATTTTTCGACAGGCGTTCAAGAATGGCGTAATCGATACTGATACTCGGCAATTTGCTGTAGATGGGTCCAAGGTCTTTCACCTGGCCTTTGAATGAGTTGATCGCCGACCATAGCTGCGGTTGAAACTGCCGCAGAAGTTCAATCATCTTTTCAACTTTGAAAACAAAAATTCCCGCGTTCCAATAAAATGAACCTTCTTGCAAGAATTTGACGGCGACGTCATGGGTTGGTTTTTCATGAAAACGCGCGACCTCGAAGGCGTTGAGATCCGAGTTGTACATTTGGGGAGCGCCTTCCGTTTGAATGTAACCGTAGCCTGTTTCCGGAGAGTGGGGTTTCAATCCGATGGTGACCACCTTGCCGCCCTTGGCTCCCTCGATCGCCAGCTCGATGGCCGACGAAAAGACTTGCGGCCGCTCGATCAAATGGTCAGCCGGGAAAATTCCCAGGATCTCGCCGCTCTGGCCTTGCAGTTCAGCCATCCGGCAAGCCAGGGCGACGGCGGCGGCGGTGTTGCGCGCCTCGGGTTCAAAAAGGACCAGGGCCGGCCGAACTCCTGCTTCTTTGGCTTTCTTTTCGGTGAAGTCGAGGAGCCTGCGTCCGGTGACAATCCAAGGGTCTCCCCACTTTGACAGGCGTCTGAGGGTCATAGTTTGCAAAGACTCTTCGAAAAGTTCGCAGAATTGCTTGGGGTAACTCGATCGCGAAACTGGCCACAGGCGGGTGCCGCTACCGCCCGAAAGAATGACTGGAATCAAGGAGCCTCCTCAGCGTGGGCGGCGAAGCCGCCACGTGCGATTAACAATTCAACTGAATTAACAATTCAACTGAAAATGGTATCATGATCTACAGGTCTTCATCGACTGATCCTTAGAGCGCATCTAAGAAGCCTCGTGTCGGTGAAATTGGCTGCAAAAGTTTTGGCTTTTGTTGTCGGTCGGCACCGTAGGACCCTAACTACGGCTTCTCCCTCCGCCTCAGCCAAAACATTTTCGCTCAATTTCATCTGACACGATCCTTCTTAGATACGCTCTTTGCCAATTTACGGTCATTGGCAATTAGGGTCCACATTCCCGCAAGTCACAGTGAGTCAGACGAGCAAAGAATCCTTCAGTGGACACATTGACCGCGATGGATAAAAATACGTTATCAATTTAGCTAAATGGCAAGATGGCAAGACGGCAAAGCCGCAAAATGGCAAAGCCGCAAAATGGTAAAGTCGCAAAATAGCGAGATGGGGAAGCGCATGAATGCAAAAACTTCACCGGCAACCAAAAGTAACAGCGTGGGCGCTGCCACGGGAACTGTGCCCTTTATCGATCTCAAAGCGCAGTACCGTGCGTTGAAGAGCCGGATTGATTCGCGCATTCAAAGCGTGCTCGAGCATGGAGCCTTTGTGAATGGCCCCGAGGTCGTCGAAGCCGAAAAGAAACTGGCGGAGTTGACGGGGGCCCCTTTTGCGATCGCCTGCGCCAGCGGCACGGACGCACTCACCATGCCCATGATGGCGCTGGGCCTGAAAACGGGAGACGAAGTCATCACCACGGCCTTTTCTTTTATTGCGACGGCCGAGACAATTATTTTGGCCGGCGGCACTCCCGTTTACGTGGATATCGAGTCAGAAACTTTTAACATCGACGTGAAAAAAATCGAGTCGGCGATCACGCCTAAGACAAAAGGAATCATGCCGGTTTCTCTCTATGGGCAAATCCCCGATATGGAGGCGATCAACGCCCTTGCCGCTAAACACAAGCTTTGGGTCCTTGAAGATGGGGCTCAGTCCTTCGGCGCCAGCCAAAAACAGAAAAGAAGTTGCAATCTCTCGCTGGTCGCCGGAACCAGCTTCTTCCCCGCCAAACCTTTGGGCTGCTATGGCGACGGGGGCGCCATTTTCACTCGTGATGAAGCACTCTATCGCGCGATGAAGGAAATCCGCGACCACGGCTCGGAGAGCCGATACTACCACACCCGTCTGGGGGTCAACGGCCGCCTGGATACCCTTCAATGCGCAATTCTCCTCGCCAAGATGGAGCGCTACCCCTGGGAAATCGAACAGCGCGAGCGTTTGGCCCGCCGTTATTCGGCGGCCTTCCAACCGCTCGTAAGTTCGCACAAGCATTTTTCCGTTCCCAAAATTCAGCCCGGCAATCACAGTGTTTGGGCGCAATACACCTTGACGGTGGCTAATCGCGATGATTTTCAAAAGAAGATGAACGAGCGGGGAGTTCCCACCGCCGTTCACTATCCGCGCATCATGCCCGATCAGCCGTGGTATCAGAAAAACTACCGCGGGCCGACGATGGATTGGACGGTGGCCCGTTGGGCCGCCCAACATGTGGTGAGCTTGCCGATCTATCCGGACATGGATGAGGCCACTCAGGATCGGGTGATTCAAGCGGTAAAGGAGAGCTTATGAAGGTGAACCCATGACGGAATTTCGTCCTTTGGATCGGCCCGTGCAGCTTCGCCATGGAACCGGTGTCTACACCTGGGGCGATCTCCAGAGTTTTGTCCTCTTCGCCGGTCCTGACATCATCGAAGATGACGGCTTGGTTTTGGAAACGGGTCTTGAAATTCAGCGCGTGACCAAGGCCCTGCGCATTCCGTGGATCTTGAAATGCTCTTTCGACAAAGCGAACCGGCAAAGCGCCCGCAGTTTTCGCGGGCCGGGCATGAATGCGGCCCTTAAGAGTTTGCAAAATTTGAAAAGTAAGATCGGCTGCGCTCTGCTGACCGACGTCCATGAGACCATTCAGGTTCCCGGGGTTGCCGAGGTGGCCGACGTGATTCAGATTCCCGCCTTTTTGTCGCGGCAAACTGATTTATTGGTGGAGGCCGCCCGCACCGGCAAAGTTCTTCATATCAAGAAGGGCCAGTTCCTTGCTCCTTGGGATATGAAGGCCATCGCGCAAAAGGCGGTAGGCGCTGGCAACGCGGACATTCTTTTGTGTGAGCGGGGGACGACCTTTGGTTACAATCGCCTGATCAATGATATGACTGGACTGGTGGAGATGCGCAAGTTCGGCTTCCCGGTCATTATGGATTGCACCCATTCGACGCAACTGCCGGGCGCCACCGGCGAGAGCTCGGGAGGCCGGTCTGAAATGGTTTGGCCGCTGGCCCGGGCGGCTTTGGCGGTGGGGGTCGATGGAATTTTTCTTGAGGCTCATCCTCAGCCCGAGAAGGCCCTTTGTGACGGGCCCACCTCACTGCCGTTGCGGCAGTTGGAGCCCATGCTCAAGAATTTATTGTCCATTTGGAAAACCCACTCAGCCGCCGATGACCCTCGTGGTGTCTGCGGAGGTGCTGGAGGCACCGACTTGGGCAAAAAAGCCCACGCTTAGGTTTCATGAACAAGAAATCTTTTTTTTCCGGAATATTAAAGTTCGGCACCTCGGTCCTTCTGATCACCTGGCTCATCCGCACGGGTCGTCTGCCCGTCGATGAACTGTCCACCCTCTTTAGCGCGAAGGTCGCAGCCTGGGGTTTGTTGATGGTGGGGGCGGCTCTTTTCTTGGCTTCGGAACGCTGGCGCATGCTCCTTCGCTCGCAGGGTTTTCATGCGAAAAGCGGGGCCGCCTTTGCCATGACGTTGATTGGAACGTTCTTTAGTTTCTTCCTTCCCGGCGGGGTCGGCGGCGACATTATCAAAGCCTACTATGTAGTGCAAAAGCTCGAGAAACACAAAGTGAAGGCCGTCGCCACTGTACTCTTTGACCGTATTCTTGGTCTCTTCACCATGGTGATCATGGCTTTCTTTGCTTGTTTTCTGGAACCTGGCCTGTTGGCGAAGAACGCGACGATTCAGGCCCTGGCGGTGACTCTCGGCCTTTTGGCGCTGGGCTTTACGATTGCCTTTTTTGTGATGTGGTCAAACAGTGCCGGGGGATTGCGCCAGCGGACCCTCCGATGGACGCAATCCGTTCGTGTCGTGAACCGCAACCTTTCCCGGCTTTATGATTTCCAATTGACCTTCAAGCAGCTTGTTGGGGTTGTCCTTCTGAGCCTCGTGGGTCAGTCGGTTTCCATTTTATTTTTTGTTGGAATTTCGTTTTTTCTTGGTTTCGAGGGCGTGCCGTTGCTGATCTTTTTGTTCGTGGTTCCCCTTGGATTTATCGCTCAGGCGATACCGATTTCCCCGGGTGGAGTGGGGGTCGGGCAGGCGGCCTTTTTCTTTCTGTTCAATCTCGCGCTGGGGACAGAAACACAGGTGGGCTCGATCACGGTGACCGCCTTTCAGGCCTTCACGTTCTTTTACGGCCTGATTGGAGCTGGGTTATATGCGTTTATTCGGCAACACCATGGATTTCATCACGCTCCTGAACAATCACCCACCAGTTGAACGTCGTGAATCCCTAGGATATTGTGAGTGCTATGCATGTGATTGAACACCTCGAAAAGGCCAGCGATCCTTTATTTTCTTTTGAGTTGGTTCCTCCGCCGCGCGGGGCCAGCCTCAATGCCATTATTGAAATCGTTGAGGCCTTGGCGCCTTTGCAGCCACCTTGGATCGACGTGACCTCCCATTCATCCACAACTTATTACCGCGAACGACCTGACGGAGCATTGGAGCGAAAGACTTTTCGCAAACGCCCCGGAACTCTCGGGATCTGTGGCATCATCCAAAATCGCTTCCGGATCGATACGGTGGCGCACGTTTTGTGTTTGGGGTTTACCCGCGAAGAAACGGAAGACGCGCTGATCGAGCTCAATTTCATGGGTATCCACAATGTCCTCGCCCTGCGCGGCGATCAGCCCAATTTTCAAAAGGAAGTTCGCCGCGACCGAACGGTCAATCAATATGCGGCGGAGCTGGTTCAACAAATCGGCGATTTGAAAACCGGCAAATTTCTGGAGGACATGGAAGGATCCCATCCTCTGAGTTTCTGTATTGGCGTGGCCGGTTATCCCGAAAAACACTTTGAGTCTCCCAATTTGCGGCTGGATGTCTCTTACTTGAAAAAGAAAATCGATGCGGGGGCGCAGTACATCGTGAGTCAGATGTTTTTCGACAATCAGAAGTTCTTTCGCTTTGTCGAACTGTGCCGCGAAGCGGGCATTACCGTGCCTATTATTCCGGGCCTGAAAGTGATTCGCTCGCTGTCGCAGCTCAAGACTCTGCCGCGCACCTTCCATATTGATTTGCCGGATGACCTGGTGGGCGAAGTGATTGCAAGTCCGGATCATGTGGAAGAAATCGGAGCGAAGTGGGCGCATCGCCAATCTCTTGAACTGCTGGAATATGGATGTCCGGGACTTCACTATTACGTGCTCAACGACGCCAAGGTCGTCGTCGACTTGGTTAAAAAACTAAAAAAATGATCGCACCTCATCCGCTACTCGTTGAATTGCAAGAGCGCCTTTCCAAAGAAATTCTGTTTCTCGACGGCGCCATGGGTTCGATGCTGCAGGGTTATCGCCTGCAGGAAGCCGATTACCGGGGTCAGGAATTCAAGAACCACGCGACGGATCTCAAAGGAAACAGCGATGTTCTGGTCCTCACGCGGCCCGATGTGGTGGCTGAAATCCACACCGAATATTTGAAGGCCGGAGCTGATCTGATTGAGACCAACACCTTTGGCGCCAACCGAATCTCACAAAAGGATTTTGGTCTGGAGGACCGCTGCTTTTTAATGAACCAAAAAGCGGCGGAGGTGGCGCGCGGGGCGTGCGAGCGATTTCAAAAGGAAAACCCAGGACGCCGGGTTTATGTCGCGGGGTCGATCGGACCGACCACCCGGACGGCCTCGCTTTCTCCCGACGTGAACCGGCCGGAGTTTCGAGCCGTTTCATTTGACGAGCTGGTGATCGCGTACCGCGAACAGATCGAGGGTCTGCTGGCCGGGGGCTGCGAACTGTTCTTGCCGGAGACGACTTTTGACACTCTCAATCTCAAGGCTTGCCTCTTTGCCCTGAAACAGGTGGAGAAAGACAGAAACACCAAATATCCGCTGATGATTTCGATGACCGTGAGTGATGCTTCCGGCCGTACTCTGTCAGGTCAGACTATTGAAGCCTTTTGGAATTCGGTCAGGCACGCGGAACCACTTACCGTTGGACTCAACTGTGCTTTGGGCGCCAAGGAGATGCGCCAGCATCTGGTGGAGCTGGCGCGCGTGACCGATTGCCTGATCAGCTGTTACCCCAACGCGGGTTTGCCGAATCCCTTAAGTCCGAGTGGGTATGATGAGCTGCCGGAAGTGACGTCGGGTTTCTTAAGGAAATTCGCGCAAGAAGGGTTAGTGAATATCGTGGGGGGTTGCTGCGGGACGACTCCCGCCCATATCCGTGCCATCGTTGAGGCGGTGCGAGAACAGCTACCTCGGCGTCGGCCCGCGATGCCGCGCCGGACCCGGCTGTCAGGTCTTGAGCCTTTGAACTTGGATGCGCAGGGGGACCGTTCCTTTATCATGGTGGGGGAGAGAACCAACGTCACCGGTTCTCCCAAGTTTGCCCAGCTGATTCGCGAGGGACGACTCAGCGAGGGCGTCGAAATCGCCCGCCAGCAAGTGCAAAACGGCGCCAATATTCTCGATATTAACTTTGATGAGGGAATGCTCGACGGCCAAAGCCTGATGAGAACTTTTCTCAATCATTTGGGGAGTGAACCGGAAATCAGCCGCATCCCCTTTATGCTCGACAGCTCCAAGTGGGAAATTATCGAGGAAGGTTTGAAATGCGTCCAAGGCAAGGCGGTCATCAACTCGCTGTCGCTCAAGGACGGCGAAGAAGAGTTTCTCGCCAAGGCCACCAAGGCTCGCCAATACGGGGCCGCGGTGATCATCATGGCCTTCGATGAAAACGGCCAAGCTTCCAGCAAAGCGGACAAGGTCAGGATCTGTCAGAGAGCTTACCAATTGCTTCGTGACCGGATTGATTTCCCGCCCGAAGACATTATTTTTGACCCCAACGTGCTCACCGTGGCCACCGGGATGGAAGAGCACAACACTTACGCGATCGACTTTATCGAGGCCGTGGGGGAAATCAAAGAGAAGTGCCCCTGGGCTTTGACCTCGGGCGGAATTTCAAATCTGTCCTTTTCTTTTCGCGGACAGAATCACGTGCGCGAGGCGATGCACAATGTGTTCCTCTATTACGCCATTCGCGCCGGCCTGGATATGGGGATCGTGAACGCCGGCCAGCTCGGTGTCTATGAAGACCTGGAAGCCGAACTGCGTGAAAAGGTTGAAGCTGTCATTCTCAATAAAGATGCCGGCGCGGCGGAGAACTTGATTCAATTCGCCGAGCGGCTGAAAAAATCCGCGTCGCAAGCGAAAAACATCAAGCCCAATGAGTGGCGGCAGGGCTCGCTGCAGGAACGCATCACTCACTCTCTCGTTCACGGTATCGATCAATTCATAGAAAGTGACGTGCAGGAGTGTTTGCAAGCGACACCACGCCCGCTCGATGTCATTGAGGGCCCGCTGATGACCGGCATGAAAGTGGTCGGGGAGCTTTTTGGCCAAGGCAAGATGTTCCTCCCGCAAGTGGTGAAAAGCGCGCGGGTGATGAAAAAGGGCGTGGCGATCCTGGAACCCCTGATGGAAAAAGAACGCCGGGGTACAAACCAAAGTCAGGGACGTGTCCTCATCGCCACCGTCAAAGGGGACGTTCATGATATCGGAAAAAATATCGTGTCGGTGGTTTTGGCTTGCAATGGGTATGAGGTGATTGATCTCGGGGTTATGGTGAACTGCTCGACGATCATTCAGACGGCGCAGGAAAAGCAAGCGGATCTCATCGGCCTGAGCGGCCTGATCACGCCGTCCCTGGATGAAATGGTCTTTAATCTCAAGGAATTTTCCAAGGTGGGGTTTGGTATGCCCGTTTTGATCGGCGGAGCCACCACTTCAACGGTCCACACGGCGGTGAAGCTCGATCCTCATTACGCGCATCCCGTGGTGCAAGTTCCCGATGCGTCGCAAGTCGTAGCGGCTTGCCAGCGCTTGCTGCATTCGGCGGATCGGCCGGCCTCGTGGAGCTCGTTCAAGAGCGAGTCAGCAAATATTCGCGAGTCTTTCTTCAAGAAACAAAAAGACAAAGCCCCCCTTTGGTCAATCGGCGAAGCGCAAAAACGTCGCGCCACGTTTGACTGGTCTACCGTCGACATTCCGGTGCCGGAACGACAAGGTGTGTTCGAGTTGAGTCCTTCAATGGACGAGCTGCGGGAATTGATTGATTGGAGTCCTTTCTTTTGGACCTGGGGACTGAAAGGTATTTTTCCCAAGATCCTCGATCATCAAAAATATGGCGGTGAGGCCAGGAAATTGTTTGAGGACGCGCAGGCACGCCTCAATCAGGCCGCACGTGAGAAGTGGTTTCATCCCCGCGTGTTGATCGGAATTTTTCCGGCGCGATCGAAGTCTTCGCCGGCGGCCGACGAGGTTGAAGTCTTGGAAGCGTCTGCACCGACACCCGTGGCGTCTGTGGAGGTGCCGACGGAGCCGCCTCGGGCGGCGGAGCTGGTGCAACCACCGACTTGGGCAGCGCCGCCCACGCTCGCGACCTTTCATTTTCCCCGGCAGCGGCACCCCTCGGTCATCACCAATGGGGTTTCACTCTGCCTGGCCGACTTCATCGCCCCGGGGGAGTCGGGGCGTGGGGATTTTTTGGGTCTGTTTGTGGTGACCGCTGGTCGTGAAGTTGAATCCATCGCCCGCGCGATGAAGGAACAAAACGATGACTATTCGAACATTCTGATCAAAGCCCTTGGCGATCGCTTGGCGGAGGCTTCGGCCGAGTGGGCGCATCGCGAAGTCCGGAGAATTTTCGGTTTTGGAAAGAACGAGGGGCTCAAACCTGAAGACCTGATCGCCGAAAAATACCGCGGGATTCGACCGGCCCCCGGTTATCCCGCTTGCCCAAACCACAGGGATAAGGCCATCATTTGGAAGTTGCTCGACGTGAAAAAACGGGTGGGGGTCGTGTTGACCGAAAATTTTGCCATGGATCCACCAAGTTCAGTTTCTGGATTTTACTTCAATCATCCGCAAGCTCGTTATTTCAACGTCGGTCCACAGGAGGAGTAAGTTGACTCTCTTGCTCAAACAAATCTTTGCCTTTTTCAGAATGCTCAATTCAGAAACAGCGACCAACCAGCTGGCGTGGGGATTTTCGCTCGGAATGATTCTGGGATTTTCGCCGATTCTCTCCTTGCAGGCGGTGATCGTTTTTCTCCTGGTGTTTTTCTTTCGCGTCCAGCTGGGGGCCACCTTGCTGTCGGCTTTTTTCTTCAAGTTCGTGGCCTATTTTCTGGACCCGGTCAGCGATCAATTGGGACGCGTGGTTCTTGAATCGGAAGGCCTGCGGCCGCTTTTCACCCAACTCTACAATATGCCGTTCGTGCCGCTCACACGGTTCAACAATTCCATCGTCATGGGCTCGGGATTGATGGGTTTTCTTCTTTCCCTTCCGGGGTTTTTTGTTTTTCGCTATTTGGTCCTCAAATACCGGGCCACGTTTGTCGCGCGTTTCAAGCAGACAAAATTGTGGAAATTGTGGGTTGGGACGAGTTTTTATAAATGGTATGCCACTTACAATTCAATGTTTGGTTAGCGTGGGCGGCGAAGTCGCCACGGGTGTGATTCCAATCCACGTCAATTGAGGGTCTTATGAACACAACAAGCAAATCCAAGAGCGAAAAAAAGGCGAAGGGTCCCATTCGAACCGAGGCGGTCGTGCCAGTGATTTTGATTGTGGCCCTCATCTGGGGCTATTTTCACTTTTTCTTCGATCATCATCTGCGACGGGGCTTGGAGTTTGTCGGCTATCAGGTCATGGGAGCGGAAGTAAATATTGAGGAGTTACGGACGAGTTTTTGGGATGCCTCGCTGCGAATCAAAAAAATCGAACTCACCGACGCCCAGCAGCCTCAGAAAAACATGCTTGAAGTGGGGGATGTTCGATTCGCTGTTCTCTGGGACGGCTTGCTGCGCGCGCGTTTTGTCGTCAACGAGATGGCGGTTGATGATATCCGAATCGGAACCCCGCGGAAAGCTCCAGGAAAGGTGAAGCCCCCCGAGCCGAAATCTGACAAGCCTGGATTCATTGAAAAGGAGTCGGAAAAGCTAAAGAACGAGGCGGTCGACCAAGCCAAAAAGAACTATGACGGCAACGTGCTGGGGGATATCGCCTCGCTTTTGGGCGGGGAATCGGGGCAGGTGCAGCTTGGAAAGATTGAGGGGACGCTGGCCTCGAAGCAAAAGCTTCAGGAACTCGATAAGGCTTACAAGGAAAAGGGCAAGGTATGGGATCAAAAACTGAAATCCCTGCCGCAACAAAAGGAGATCCAGGCCCTTGGCGACAGGCTTGGCAAGATCAAGTCCAAGGATTTTAAATCGCCCCAGGAGCTCGGTGACAGTCTTAAGGAATTTCAAAGCGTGATGAACGAAGCGGATCAAAAGGTGAAGGTCATTCAAGCCACGTCAGGCGAGTTCAACAACGATTATCAACAGATCGATAAGGACCTCAAGGGGCTGGATGACCTGGTGAAAAAAGACACGCGGGATCTGGAATCCCGTTTTCATATTCCCAAGCTGGATGCCAAAGAAATTTCACAGGGACTTTTTCGCCAATATATGGGCCCCTATCTGGCGAAGATTGATTATTACCAGGGTCTGTTTCACAAATATTTCCCGCCGCCGAAGGCGAAGAAAGAAAGTCCCGAGCCCGATCCGCAGTTTCAGCCGCACCCGCGGGCCAAGGGTGTCACTTATGAGTTTGGCCGGCAAAATTCCTATCCTTGGGTTTGGGTGAAAAAAGTGAGTATCAGCTCGCAGACGTCGTCGTCACCCTCTTCGGGTTCGGTCCAAGGGACGATCACCGATATTTCCTCCAACCAGGCCCTGGTCGGCCGGCCGACTGTCGCCACCGTGAAGGGTGATTTTTCGGCGAATGGCATTCGTGATTTTCTGGGGAAAATGACCCTCGATCTCACCCAGGCGGTGAGCTTGCTTCGCTTTGAAATGAGCGTTGGTTCGTATCCCGTCGCCGGTCGTGAAGTGGTTCAATCGCCCGAAGTGAATCTGGCGTTTCAGAAAGCTTCAGGGCAGATGGCGGCCTCCGGTGAACTGGTCGGGATGAAAGACCTTAAAATGGAACTCAAGAATAAGCTTCAGCAGGTCTCCTATGAGATCAAAGCGAAAAATCCAACTGTTCAAGAAATTATGCGTAAGGTTTTTCTGGGGATTCCGGAAATTTCCATGAACGCCTCGGTGATGGGAACACCGCCAGATTTGAAGTTGGATATTTCATCAAACGTGGGGTCTGAACTGCAAAAAGGATTTGAGGAGCAAATCAAAAAGAAAATCGACGAGGCCAAACAGAAAATCCAAGCCTACATGAATGAGCAAGTCGGTGCGCAAAAGGCGAAGCTGGAGTCCGAGGTCAACAAGTACCGCGCCCAAGTCGACGCTGAAATCGGCAAATTGCGGGCTCAGGTCGAAGGAGAAAAATCCCAAGCGCAGTCACGCGCCAATGATTCGAAAAAGCGGGCCGAAGAACAAGGCAAGCAGCAAATTCAGCAGCAAGGCAAGAAGGCGCTCGATGATCTTAAGAAGAAATTGGGATTTTAGGGTTTTTACCCTGCTCGGATAAACGCCCGCCCTTCACATCCACGATACGCGTGTCGATACGATTGGATCCGGTAAGTTTTTCTGATCGCTGCTTTCCCGGCGGCTAAAAATTTCAATGCATTGCTGTTGTCCGCATACACTGATATCGTCGCGGGCTCTTTACGGGTCTTGCCAGCTCAAAAAAAGGAGAAGCGAGTGATCCATCGAATCAGGCTTTCCATGTCTCTTTCTTTTGTTAAGCCAGTGTTTCAGGTCGTCGTTTTTCTTCAGTTCATTGGTATTTCACATCAGGCCTTCGCGCTCACCAACCTTTCCCCTGAGATCTATATCGAAAATCTCAAACAGCAAAAGAGCCAAATCTTTCAGACACAACAGGAATCCCTGATTTTGCCCAATGGACTGCGTCTTCTCCTTGTTTCGGATCCGCGGGCCAAGGAATCCGCGTGCACAGTGAGCGTCAATACCGGGTTTGTCGATGATCCGGTCGCCTATCGTGGACTCGCACACTACCTTGAACATATGCTATTTCTTGGCAGCCAGAAATACCCCGATAAGGAGGAGTTTCTTCGCTTTGTTAATGAGAGGTCGGGCAAGTCAAATGCTTTCACGACTGATGAAGATACCAATTTTTTCTTGACCATTGGCGATCAAGATTTTGCCGCTGCTGTGGACCGTCTGGCGCAATTTTTCATCGAACCGCGCTTTGACGAGAAATACCTGGAAAAAGAACTCAGTCAGATTCAGTCGGAATACGATACGAATGTCCAGGATAGTGACTTTTTTCTGCCTTACATGCGACACTTGAATCTCAAGAAGGAGCATCCGCTTCACTGGTCATTTCAAGGAAATCGGGAAACTTTAGGGCATGTTCCGCGGGAGGTGATGCGCGACTTTTTTTGGCGTCATTACTCGGCCGACAACATGAACGTCGCCATCGTGAGTTCGCTGCCGCTGCGGGAGCTTAAGAAATTGAGCGAGGTGTTTTCGAGGGTACCGCGACGAGGGACCCAGAAAGGCCCCATCCTTCCAACTGCTGACGCGATCACCCCGACGGTGGTGAAGATCAAGTCGGCGTTGCAAACGCATCACCTTTTTTTGTACTTCACGCTTCCGCCAGCCGGAAAGTCAGATTGGCAAACAAAAAACTATGAAATCCTGGCAAGCCGGCTGGATGAGGATGCGCCGGGGACTCTCAGTTCGTTTCTCAAAGAGCAGGGGTTAATATATGATATTGGGTCTGGCGTGCAAAATTGGCGTGGATGGCGAGATTTGTATGTTTCTTCCACGCTGACCGAATCAGGGGTGGCCCAATGGGAACAAATCGCATCTACGGTTCTGGCCTATATTGCGGACTTACAAAAGACGAGACTCAGCGAGGCCCTTGCTGCGAACGAGAAGCGGCGGCGGGAACTTTCTTACCTTTACGACTTTGTTTCGCCCGTGCGCTCGGCAGTCAGCCTGGCGAGAGGGATGGGGTTTTTTGATCCTCAGGAAGTTGAGACGAATCAAACGTTGATTCCGGCGCCTTCGGCAGACGATTTTCACAGGCAAGTTCAGCTCCTAAACCCTCAGCACACCAGCATCTATTTGATTTCACCCACGGTGACGGCGCAAGAAAAACCGGAATTCTATCAGTTCAGCTACAGTGTTGACCCTATTGACAAATATCCCTGGATTGCAAACCCCAGGCCGATTTCAGGTTTCAAGACTTCCGAACCAACAACGAATCCATATCTACCAAGGAATTTGGGATTGATTTCAGTGCAAAACGAAAAACCCCATGAGATTGTGAACCTTCCTGGGGTTTCGGTGACTCACTATCCTTCCATCGAATTTAAGCAACCTCTGGCAAGTCTGATTCTAGATTTCCGATTCAGCAAAGATTTCCCACCGTCTTCCCGGTCTGCTGCCATTTCCTTGCTTCTAAACCAATACCTGGACTTGGCGTTAAAAAAGCCATTCAGCGAGGCCCATGTCGCCGGCTATGGCTGGAGTTTGCTATTTTCGTCATTAGGAGGGGCCCTGAGTGTCACGGGCTATTCTGATCACCTTGAAAGTGTATCTCTTGCAGTCGCTGGATTCTTTCGTAACCTTCGAATTGATGAAGCGGAACTGCGTCGGCAGGCGACGCTTCTGCAGAAGCTTCTCGCTCAAAAGGAGTTCGAGGAATCTTTCAAACAAGCTCTGTGGCTGCGTACGAGTGCCGTCGACCCCCATTCCGTTGAAGTCGAAAAGATTCAAGGTGAGCTTTCCCAAATTACAGCGAAAGAAGTCGAGGAGTTTAAGAGTGCCGTTTTTCGGAGCGGCCGATTTCGCTTTCTGGCTTTTGGAAATTTGGATGAATCTCAGTCGAGAAAATTGAGCCAGGAGGTCATGAAGGTCCTGGAGAGCCGGCCCTCAGAAGATGTAGTGCCCCTTAAGATCACGGAGTATCCCGTGCGAGGATCGGCTTTTTCAACCACGAGGCCAGGTGAAAACCATGCCTGGCTGGCGGAATTCCAGGTTCCCGACAGCAGTGTAAAGAGTTTTGCGAAGGCTCATTTGTTGGGTGCACTCTTGAATATGAAATTTTTCGAGGACATGCGGACCGAGCAGGAATTGGGGTATGTCACTCAATTGGGAGTGCAGGATCTTCGAACCGGACCCAGCCTGTTGTTCCTTATTCAGACCGCAAAACCTTTATTGGAGATCAACAAATCTTGTAATTCTTGGATCGCAGAGGCTCCCAGGGTTTTGAATTCAATGCCGGCTGAGACATTTGAATCTGCCCGGACGGCACGCATCAGCCAGTTAAGAAAAGGACATTCCTCGTTCGTGCAAAAATTTTTGTCTGTGGCCATTAACTTTTCGAATGAATGGTCGTTTGACCGCGAGGAGCAAGAGGCTTTTGAGCTGGAGAAGCTGACTCTTCCTGACCTGGTGTCTTATTACACGGATTATGTGCTAGGACCCCAACGGCGTCAGTTCACTATCTTTTTGACATCGACAAGCAACGGATCGACAGCATTCATTCCTCAGGGAGTGGAAAACGTGGTGACGGATCTGAGTGTGTTTCGACGCGAGAACAGCAAGATCATCGATGCATCACAGGTCGCGGAAAAGAACCTCGTCCCTCATACCGGGGAAGGAGTTGCCGGGGAAGGAGTTGCCGGGCGGAAGGGGCAGTGAGCCCGATCATATGGTTAAACCCTCACCTCTCCCACAGCCTGTTGAGTGCAGTAAAGTCGGAGAACTCTGGCCAGTTAGGGAGTGCTTTTGTTGGAAAAAACCGCTGAAAGGTCTCATAAAGATGACCTCCGTCAACTTAGTGGTTCATCCGGCAAATTCCTGGCCAGTCGGCACGAGCTTTTGCGGCACATCTTCGTTGTCGGTCGGCGCCGTAGACTCGGCTACGGCTTCTCCCTCCGCCTCGACGTGCCGCAAAATCTCATGCCTTTGTGGCTCAGGAATTTGCCGGATGAACCACTTTGCGCTCTGATTATGGCATTTTTTCTGCTCGCGTCTTTGCAAGTGATGGCTTCACGCGCTGTTCCTGAAGCGGCTTTGTCGTGCTCCAAAGTCAATGACCCGGCAAAGCCAACGACATGGCGCTTATTCGGATCAATACATCGCATCGCTTCGGCGGTTCTTGACCCTCCACCGAAGGGTTGGGGAGTCAAGGAGTTAAATGAAAGAACACCCGATATTCTCAGGCGAGTTCGGAGAAGTCCATCCATCGAAACCGATGAGGATAACGCGAAAATTGTAAATTCGGCTGACGACCCAATGACCGAAAAGGACCTGAAGGAACTTGTTCAATACTTGGCGCTGATCGACGGCGATCCTGACGTGGTCCAAAGTGCGCTGTTGAAGTGGCTAAAGAGAAAGGACTCTCACAACGGTCAGAAGCGATCGAGCCAACTGATTGACGAATGGGACCCCTATTTCGTCAGGAATGTGGAGATCGCATTCAAGCTGATTTCGGCATACGATCACTACCGTGGAAGCACCACGGTCGCGCGGGTCGCCAATGACTTCATCAAAAAACTTAAACCGAATTCCCGGATAGAAAATTATCGAAACCTCTTTAGGTTGGCTGCTCAACTTGTCTTCGAATCAAAAGACAGCGACGGAATTCGCGACTTTGTACAATCCGTGAGTTTATCAAAGGCCAAAGCCGGATTCGTTGAGAATCCATACTCTTTTCTTGTATTGCGCCGATTATTGAAGAAGGCCGCGACTCTGCCGCCCGAGCAGCAGCCAGATCCGAAAATTTTGAACTGGATCTTTACTCGATGGATTGTAAGGGACCTGGATGAAGCCAGGTCGGCTTATCTGGAAGGCAGGAAATATTTTGAGTATTTGAAACTGCGGCATGGGCTTAATGTCCTCCGTGTTATCGTGGATTACGGTCAAGCAATTGACTCCAGCCATTTTCGTCACTTCGCTGAAATGCAGGAAGGGATCAAAACCAGAATGCGGCAAGAATTTCACGATAATGAGCTCACAGCGGAAGTCGCCGACCGTCCAAAACTCAGTTGGGCCACTGAATCTGAGGTGATTGAGGGCTTGCCGAACATCTTGCGCCTTCAGCCCGCCAACGCAAGCGGTCCGACAACCGCCAACGATTTTTTAGAGGAGCCCTATCGAAGCTGGCAAATTGTTTTCGTGAGAGAGGGGTCGATTGCGGATATTGCGAACCAAATGACAAGTGAAGATGAGGCGGCAATCATGGAGTTCCTGAGTAACCCCGCGTTCGTCCGTGATCCCTGGAAGACTCAAAAAGAGTTGGAATCGCGTCTGCGGAGCTTGATGAATCCGTCCAACCTTCATTTGATCCGGATTTTTACCAAAGTGATGCAAGCGCTGACCTTGCTTGAATTCAGGGATCGTTCAAAAACCGATCAATCAGCGGCGAGAGCGAGCTTGTCCATTCTGTTTGGGCTGAGACCGGACTCATTCCCCGAAGAATTTCAATTGCTGATGAGAAAGATTGTGCAGATCATTAATCATTCAGGAAGCCCGCAATTTATTTCCGGATTTTTCAATTTGATTCATCAATCCAACATCTTTTCGGTTCTAATGCAGGATCCAAACTCGGCCGACTATTTGCACATGCTGCTCCAACGGGCGGATTATCTAGGTAGGCTTTTTCCTGACCGATTCGAAGTCTATGACGTTCTTGTCCGTGCGATTGAGCATCATTTGGATCGGGCCGTGCTGTTGGGCGGGCAGCTTCAAGTTGACGAGTTTGCGACGGCCCGGAGGCTTGCCGAGTTGGGAAGACGGTATTTTTCAAAAAAGGTATATGAATTTGGGGAAGAGTTTTGGAATATCGAGGTCGAGCTGGGGGAGCAGAGCCGCGTAGTCACGAGCCAACACCTTTAGTGCTTGCGTCACTAGGTTTTTTCGTTTTCAAACCCCAAGTGGCGTTTCTTCATCTTCTGTTGTCATCTCACCCGGTCTCGGTTAGCGATGGGTCTAAGGGGGAGCCGCGATGGCTTCACTCCATGCCAGGGGGCAACTGACCGTGGATTTTCAACAAATATTTGAGCGGGCCCTCAATACTGATCGGGGTCGATTTTCAGGACGCCTGGTATTGGATGTGCCAGCCGGAGAAGGTCGTACGACCCAATGGCTCTTGCACAGCGGAGCCCGTGTGATTCCAATGGATTTATTTCCGGCCTTCTATAAGTTGAAGGAACCCACATGCCAGGTTTGTGATTTGAACGAGAGAATCGGGCTTTCCAAAGAGTCCGTCGACTTTGTTATTTCACAGGAGGGGATTGAGCACTTGCCGAACCAACTCTTCGCCATGATGGAGTTTTCTCGTGTCCTAAAACGGGGTGGGAGACTTCTGCTGACAACGCCCAATCAATCAAATATGACCGCCAAACTGTCCTACCTGTTCAGCGAATCTGAACGGTTTGGGCGGATCATGCCGCCGAACACTGTCGACGGCCTTTGGTTCAACTCAAGGGAAAGCGGCAAGATTTACTTTGGTCATCTTTTTCTTTCGGGCGTCTGTCATCTCAACGTTTTGGCGGAGGTCGCGGGCTTTCGCCTGGAAAGGATTCATTTCACCCGTCTGCAGCCGTCATGCCTTCTCCCATTTCTGTTCCTCTATCCGTGGATGGCGCTTATTCAGCTTCTCAACCTGCGCCGCAACCTGAGGAAGAACCCTGAAGCCCGGCGGGAGTATTGGAAAGTCTTTTGGCTGTCGATAAATCCCAAAATTCTACTGGACGGAACCCTGATGCTGGAGTTCACGAAGGAGCAAGACTCGGAGGAAGCAAAAGAAAACCTTTATCGAAATTGGCATCAAGTTCAGAAAAACCGGCCTTGAACTGGCGAGGGATAATTGAATTTCGCGGATCAATTTATCAATTTACATCAGTCCCGCTTCCATGCATCTTACTTGCAAATGTGTTATGGAAGGTTCGTGAAAGTTCAAACCGTGAAAATTCAAACCGCTCTGATGATCCTGATGTTGCCGATGCCGATGCTGATGCTGATGCTCCCAGGGTCACAGGCCTTGGCCACCGCCAGTTGCGGCGCCTGCATTGATTCAAGATGGGAGGATCAACCGGCCGCCGTGGACAACGGTTGGACCTTTGAATTTCGTTTTGATTATCTGAATGAAAATCAGCTCCGTTCAGGCTCGGGCACGATTTCCAAATTGGGGGCGGCGGCGAACCTTGGGTACAGCCAGGAAGTCGAGCAGTCGACTCTCAGTATGTATTACACCTTGGGACTTCGGTACGATCAGGACCGCTTTGCTTTGACCTGGATTGTTCCGGTTGTGTCCCGAGGGCACACCACAAACGGGAATGGCGGCGGAAACCCTTGGGATGGTTCCTCTCCAACGCCAGGCGGTGGCGCTTATACATCCAACGCCATGGGCATTGGCGATCTCAAACTGTTAGGAACGCTGAAAAATGTCTTTGGGCTTGATCATTTCAATTTCACTTTCGGCATGAAGGTGGCCACTGGAGCGACCAATCAAACGGGCACGTCGACCGATCCAACGGTTGTCAGGGATGTTCCCGTGGATGCTCGGCTGCAACTTGGGACGGGGACCACCGATCTCATTTATATTTTGGATTACAATGAGGCTTTGGGCTGCTCCTGGTCTGGCTTTACGCAACTTCAGTTCCAGTCGGCCATCAAGGAGGTCAACAATTTCCGTCCCGGGGACGGTTATCATTTCAATCTCGGTGTCCGATACTTTGCCAACGAAATGGTGACGCCGTTCCTGCAACTCAACACACGTTGGTTCAATAGCGATTCAGGCGCGGCAGCCAACGGCGGGAACACCGGGGGTACACATGTATACGTGACCCCTGGAGCGAACGAAAAGATTACAGAAACTATTTCGCTCTATCAAATGGTTCAGCTGCCGATTTATGAATATGTGAACGGCGTGCAGTTGACGCCCCAATATGTTGTGACGGTGGGATATCAACAGACATTGTAACCAACTCAAGCACCGATCCATGATTTTTTCGTCGTTGGGAGTAGAATATGGAAGGCATTGAAATTCGTCGTCTGATGACCGATCAGGATGCGAATGGGGATGTCGATGTGGATGTGGATTTGGCGGCCCTTAGCGCTTTATTTGAATCCGTGGGAATGAGAAAGCGAAGTCCCAGTGCCATGCGCGCGGCACTTGCGGGCTCCAGCGATGTCGTCGTCGCATATCAAGCGGAAACTCTGGTTGGAATTGGACGATTGGTATCTGACAGGGTGTATTATGGAGGAATTTGGGACGTTGCTGTTAGACCAGATTTACAGTCTAAAGGAATCGGTTCGCGAATCCTGAATGAATTGCTTGTTTGTGCCAAGGCCAGGGGACTGATTATGATCGGGCTCTTTACGGCTCACCATAATCGAAATTTTTATGAACAGTTTGGTTTTCAATTTCGCCCTGATATTCACGCAATGACACTAACCGCGGATAACGCCCGCGGCGGCTTCGCCGCCCACCTCAAGGAGAATAGCGATGAGTAAAGTATCGATCATAGCGGCTGAATTTAACAAGGACCTCATTGAAAAAATGGTGGGCGTCGCGGTCGGCGAACTTGAGCGTATCGGCATACGATCCCCACATATCGTTAGAGTTCCCGGATGTTATGAGGCGCCCTTCGCCGCAAACATCTTGTTGGCGAAGCCGGATGTTTCCGGATTGGTGGTGCTTGGATATATCGAAAAAGGTGAAACTCTACACGGTGAAGTGATGGGTCATGTTGTTCACCGCGCCCTTGTTGAATTGCAGCTTAGATTTCTTAAGCCGATGGGACTTGGAATCATTGGTCCTGGCGCCACCAAGGAACAGGCGGTGGTCCGCCATCAAAATTGCGCCAAAGCAGCCGTCATGGCCTTGGAGAGGTTATTGAATCTAAGATAATTGAATCTAAGATAATAGAGGTGTCAATTCTCCGAAAGGATGTCGCTCTCTACGCCAGCAGGGTCATTCAATGCGCGAGATCGCCAGGCTCGCAGGCGTATCCACCACGGCCATCCAGCGGGCATTGAAAGCGGTGTGACCAAATCGGTGTAAAAACTGCCACGAAAAGCCCAATGATTTCGGGTGGCGATTTTGATGATTCCCACGTGACCAAAAGTAATGTTTTGATAACACAAATCCACCGCCCTTTTTCAAAGCGATTTCCGGGGTCTTTGGAGCGCTTGTGAAGCGCAATTGCAGGGATTCACTCCCTGTGGTGGGCCATGATCACCCAAGAGGTCTGAGCCGAGTGAGTCTTCAATTCGTAAGTCAGGATATTAATCAAAGGCTCACTTCTTTTTTTCGCCGCAGCGGCAATCGCCTAACCGGGTATATTCGACCAAAATCCAACCTCTTTTGGGGGAGGCGGCAGGCACACTGAAAACCGCCTCGGAAATGAGGCGTGACCTGTGCCCCTGAGCGAGCAACAAAGCTCACTCCAACGGTCATTATTTTATAGATTGCCTGTTCTCGATCACAAATCGATCCGCCGGATGCAATCGAGCAAAATTGCGATGGATGGCTTCCGCATTAGCCGCAACATACACCTGCCATGGTCGATGGAGGCGTCGGTGATGTAAGTGCTTTGATGACGGGGCGACTTTCACGTGGCTCGACTTTGGAAAGTACTAATCTTAACTGGACTATTCAGATCGAACGGCAGGCCATATCCTGCCTCTTATAGCATAGTAAACGTCTACTTATGCAAACTTCACTGGGGCGAAAAGATGTCTATAAAAAATTTGAAAGCAACTGTGATTGTGTTGATTGCATTACTTGCTTCAATGGTATTTGCTAAAGAAAAAAATGGGATTCCCCATAATTTTCCGCCTCATAAAGGTAAAGTTAAGGTCATTACTGGCAGCTCACAACCAGCGACAGGACAATATACACATGGTGATGTCGGACCTTTGCTAAATTACGGTCAGGGTGGGTTATCCGGTATGCAGACCCAAGCAATATTCTGGGGTTCTCAGTGGCAAAACTCTAGCTTCGCAGGAGATGTTATTACTGGAATGGCAACCTTTTTCCAAGGTCTACCCAATTCCATATGGTCAAGTCATTTGATTGGAGTACGGTGGACCCCATTGTCTAGACCAAATTTAGCACGTTATAAGATGCATCATTTCGTCATAGAACCTGGTTAA
>PSRN01000292.1 GCA_003176075.1 Bdellovibrio sp. | reverse complement strand
AACCGAGGAAAACCTGATAAATCAAAGAAATCCCAGCGACTTTTTCAATTTTCTCTGGGAAAGTCCTGTTAGAATATCGAATTCGGTCAAACAAGGGGAACTTGAGTTATGGGGGCTATCAACACGAGCGAAACGCCCTCGAAACTTTATGGATTTTGCGGCGTTTTTTGACCATCACGGATGTTGACCTTTTTTCTAGGATTGTCGGCCGAACCAACCCGGATTTGAAAGCCAATCCCCAGTGGCTTCGTTTTTATTGGGGTCGCGAGGCCATCAAGTATTCAGAAGTTGATCATGGACATAAGCTTTTTGCCGCCGAAACAATAAGGGATTTTATCCATCAAAATCCAGATGAATTTCTTAAGATCTGCAAATTAGGAATTTACTCATACAAGAAGTTCTTTGAATTGGCGACGGATGAGAACCCCCTTTCCACGCTCCATCGAAATTTTGAAGAAAAATTGTTCGCCCACCGGCGCGTGATCGAGTCTCTAGGTCACGAGAAGGCCCATTTCATCCAGAGAACCGCTGGCCTTCGGGGCGTTATTCGTGTCGTGAATGCCTTTGTCCGGAGGAGGCAATGGGTTGGCTAAATCTCGTCCTCTCTGGAAGGTTCTGGTGTTTCCCGGCGGAACTGAAAATGGTTTGGAGATTCAGCGCGCGCTCCGATTCGCAAAAGAGGTGGAGCTATTTTCAGTCTCGAGCAACGTTGAAAATCACGCGCCGTTTGCCTTTAAACAACATTTTGTCATCGGCTCCATCAACGATGCAAATTGGGTTGCAGAGCTAAATCAAGTTGTCCTGGAAAATGAGATCGACATTATCTACCCTTGCAATTCCGTCATCATCGCCGCACTTCTTGCTGTCCGCTCTCGCATCGCCTGCGATATCCTGATGCAAACATCGGATGTTTTAGAAGTGGTTCTATCAAAGAGTCGAACATTGGAGACCCTCCTGGGACATGTCGCCACGGCAAAGGTTTTCAAAAGTCCGGAACATGTGCGCAGGTTTCCCGTCTTTGTGAAACCGGATTTCGGCTACGGCTCACAAGGTGCTTGTCGAGTGGAGACATACGTCCAACTCTTAAGCTTGGTCAGCGCCCACCGGGATGGATTGCTCATCCAGGAGTATCTGCCGGGGGAGGAATATACGGTTGATTGCTTTTCCAACGGACGCCGCGAGCTTCTTTTTTGCTCCGGACGATCCCGCAAACGAGTTCGGATGGGAACCTCGATGCATTCCCAAACGGTGAATCCCGCGCTCAACGAGGTGTTTCAAAATTGGGGAAGGGCTATTCTGAAGCATATTCCCCTGGTGGGAGCCTGGTTCTTTCAGGTCAAAGCCGATGAACACGGCGAATTGAAACTCCTCGAAATCGATGCGCGAATCGCCGGAACCATGGCCCTCAATCGCGTGCAAGGAATCAACTTTCCCCTTTTAAACCTCTATGAGCATTATCAACTGCCCTATGAAATTTTACTCAACCCAGGCCAGTACAGAATTGATCGCTGTCTTCTCAATAGGTACGAACATGACTTCGTTTACGACACGGTTTATGTCGACCTCGACGATACAATTGTTTTTCGAGGCCAGTTCAACTTGAATCTGGTGAAGTTTCTCTATCAATGCCTGAATGAGAAAAAGAGAATCATCCTCATTTCGAAGTCCCTTGAAAAAGATCGAACCTCTTATTTAAAAACATTGAGAATTGCAGAAATTTTCGATGAAATCATTTGGTTGGCCGAATCCGAATCAAAAGCCGATCATATCAGAAAGTCGAGGCTTTCAGCACCCCCGCCGCCCGGGGCGGCAATTTTTATTGACGATTCATTTTCACAGCGCAAAGAAGTTCATCTGACGACTGGAATTCCAACTTTTGATTCGAGCATGCTGGAAGTGCTGTTGATCGATAAGGCATGAAATATCTTGGTAAGGACTTTATTTTTAAGGCGGATCGCGTGGCCCCCTGGTGGCAGAGCCACACCATGGCTCCGACAGCAATACTGCTTGGTGAAACCATCAGGGTTTTTTTGGGCTGCTGGGACTCGAATGGCATCTCACGGATCGGCTTCATTGATCTGCAAGCGGGCGATCCCAAGATGGTTAAGGCGGTTTCAGACGCCCCGGTTTTAGAAATAGGTCGGCCGGGGACCTTTGATGACAATGGCGTTTTTCCAGGGCACGCCTATGCTTATGATGGACAGATCTATCTTTATTACACGGGCTTCCAGTTGAGTGACAAGGTCAGGCATTTTAATTTTGGTGGATTGGCCATCAGTAAAGATGGAAAGCATTTTTTGAAGACCAGCGAAGCTCCCATTTTAGATCGCGCTGATGAGGGGCTACACGTCAGAGCGGGTCAATCGGTGATTTACCAAGACCATCGGGTCAAAAGTTGTTATTCAGCTGGTACTGGCTGGCTGCACATCGGCGGAGAACTACGGCCCGTTTATGATGTCCATTATCAGGAATCCAATAACTTTACCGATTTTAAGAATAAAGGCACCCGCATCATCGAATGCAATCTCGCGGTTGAGCACGGGTTAGGACGGCCGCAAATATGTTCAGTCGACAATGAGATTTACGTATTTTATACGCGCCGTATGCTCGATATGAAATATTATTTTGGCTATGCGAAGTTGGTGCGAAACTGTGGAGTCGCCGAAGGCGGCGACTTGGAGCATGGCTCTTGGCACCGCTTGGATAGCGCGGTGACGGTTCCTTTCGGCAGGCAAGGAGAGTTCGATAGTGACATGATTTATTTTCCCAGTTTTCTTCAGGTGGGAAACAGGAAATATGTATTTTACTCAGGCAATGAATTTGGCAAGGGCGGTTTGGGTGTCATCCGGTTCGCCTAAGGGACCAGGTTCCGATTGCAGAAGCGCCTTGTCACCAAATGGTGACAGGGCGCTTCTGCAATCGGAACCTGGTACCTATTTGCGGCGATACTCGAGCGCCGAGAAGGATCAGTGGAACGAGGTGATCGCCTCATCGCCCGCGACCCATTTCCATTTTCATCGATCATACATGGATTACCACAGCGACCGGTTCTTGGACCACTCACTTCTTTTTTTTGAGAATGGAAAATTGCTGGGAGTCCTGCCCGCCAATGAAGAGCGCGACACAGCGAAGGTCTGGAGCCATCAAGGCTTAACTTACGGCGGGTGCGTTTGGAAAAGTGATGTCACGCAATCCAAGATCATCGCATTCTGGGAACTGATGGCGACTTATTATCGCCAGCAGGGGTTCCAAAAGTTAATTTATAAGGCTTTACCTTTTATTTACCATCAAAGAGTCGCACAGGATGACCTCTACGCCATTTTCCACTTCGGCGGGCAAATTCTTAAAATTGAACCGAATACCGTCATCGATT
Source organism: Bdellovibrio sp. (assembly GCA_003176075.1). Lineage (GTDB taxonomy): Bacteria > Bdellovibrionota > Bdellovibrionia > Bdellovibrionales > Bdellovibrionaceae > PSRN01. Next base: position 3,597 of record PSRN01000292.1, on the reverse strand, counting down.
TCCTGACACCGGTAAAGCCAAGCCATAGCAAAAAATATGGCGCGAATGTCGGACGTAAAGCGGGCCTCCAGATTGAATTCTCGAATCAGTTGGATCGTTTTTTCGAAATCCTCACCCAAAGGCTCGAAGAGAAATATGAAGTCCGTCCCACCCATTCACTCAGCGAGCTTCAGCTCCTCCATAGTTTGTTTCCAGAAAATATTAAGTTATTGGGTTCGTTTTATGACGGTGAGATGATTGCCGCCGCGCTCTTGTTTGATTCCGGCCGGGTTTTGCATACTCAGTATCTCGCTACAACGCCAGAGGCCCGCAAACTCAGAGCCCTTGACCAACTCATCATCGATGGAATTTTTCCACAAATGAAAGACCGTCGTTATTTAAGCTTTGGAATTTCCACCGAAGATGGCGGCCGATATCTGAACAGCGGACTTATTCAACAGAAGGAAGAATTTGGCGGGCATACCTTAGCCCACCTGACGTTCGAGATGGATCTCGCTAAGTGGTCCATCCGGTAAATTCCTGAGCCACAAAGGCATGAGATTTTGCGGCACATCGAGGCGGAAGGAGAAGCCGTAGCGGGGTCTACGGCGCCGACCGACAACGAAGATGTGGCGCAAAAAGCTCGTGCCGACTGGCCAGGAATTTACCGGATGGACCACTAAACAGCCTGTCAAAAATACCTGACCACGGACAGAATCGCGGCGAAAAAATGCTTTAGAGAATGGTGCCGGTCAATAAATTGATGAGCCAAGCGCGCTGAGCGAAAAAGCGTTCGGGTATTTTCCTTTTGATGCGTATGAATCACGTCTTCCAGATGCCTGACTCGATCCTGCAAAACATCCACTTGTGCGATGAGGGCCGCTTTCGCCACCCGCAACGAATCGCTCTTCAACGAATCAGCCTCGATTTTCAACGAATCAACCTCACTTAAGAAGTCCTCCTGGTCGCGTAAAAGCTCTCGAATTGGCGACACGGCAGAATTGAAAGTCCGCGACTTGACCGACTGCAGGTGGTACTTCGTCAATTCCTCGAATAAATCGGAACATCCTTTTCTGAGTCGTGAATTGTCCCCGGCCGGAATGGCCGCTGACATCCTGACCTTTGCGTGTTGAAGATCCGGATCGATGAACTCGGTGGCGAATTGCTTAATCCGTTCCCGGCACTTCACTTCGTCACCCAAGTCGGCGCCTTCAGCGTGGGCGGCGCTGCCCAAAGCGGTGGCTTCATCTGCGGAGGTGCCGAAGGCACCGACTTGGCCAGCACCGCATTTCAGGTTGAACTGCTGTCGAATGGCCCAAAGACATTCTTCCGGTTTATCGACAAGCCTCTCGTAGTTCACAATGAGCGGAATCTCGTCAAAATTCTCAAGAACCCCAAGACTGTGACGAGCCCACATGATCAAGGACCGAGTGATCGAAAATCGTTCCCGTGTCGCCAGCGACTTCGCCACGGCCATCGGTTGCCTGAGCACTAGAATGGGAATTACGTTGATATCCAATCGCCGGAAGACTTCCCTCCAAAAGGGCAGAAGGCGTGAGATGCGCGGATCTTTCAACGCGAAGACCTGACTCGCGGGAAAATCCCGCAGGATCATTCTTATGGCTTGACCCAGAAACACTTCAAATCTTGGGTGATCCGCAATGTTGAAGTCGCCAATGGAGCTCCAGTCCCTGTGGAATGACGCCAGCAGCTCCTCATTCAATTTATAGGCGGGTAGATGTTCAAAGAAACCTTTTTCATTGTCGGCGGCAGGCCCCAGCAGTTTCTGCCCCAGATCGACACCCAAGGCCCCTAGTCCGGCCGTAAAGGCACTTGTGCCGCTTCGATGCATTCCCAAGACCAACAGAACTCTCCGTCCGCTCATCATTGCACCCTAGTTACGCGCTGGCTGTTGGCAACGCGAGATAAGTTTTCACCGCTTCCTTAGGTGCGCCGTCAAATATGATTTCCCCGTGATGGAGGACAATCGTCCGGGTGGTGAAGTTCTTAATCAATTCCAAGTCATGCGACACCAAGAGAATGGCCCGGGCCCGATCGATCAGGGTTTGCATCCGGGCCTTCGCCTTTTCGATAAAGGCGGCGTCGCCGGCTGACAACATCTCATCGAAAATCAGAATCTCGGGATCGATCGACGTTGCAATGGTGAAGGCCAGCCTGACCGACATGCCGCTGGAGTAATATTTCACCGGAACATCGATGAACTCGGACAGTTCGGAAAACTCAATGATTTCTTTTTCTTTGGCTTTGATGTTCTTGCGTTCAAAACCGAGCATGTAGCCGTTGAGATAAATGTTTTCGCGTCCAGAAAACTCCGGGTTGAAGCCAGCGGAGATTTCAATCAAGGGATGAATCGACCCCCTGGTTTTAACGGTCCCCTGCGAAGGCTTAAGGATTCCGGCGATCACTTTGAGAAGAGAGCTCTTGCCGGCTCCATTTCGCCCGATCACCCCCAGTCTCTCACCTTCCTTCACGTGAAGGTTGACGCGGTTGAGCCCATTGAAATCTTCGCTCGCCCGCTCCACGTATTTTCGACGATGGAGCTGATTCATTACGAATTCCTTCAAGGAATGGGTCCGGTCGAAATAAACCGTGTAGGTGAGGGTCAGATCCTGGACTGAAATGACTTCGGAAGAATTAGAGACGGAAGACAATTTTGTTCTCGAATTTCTTGAGGATCCAATAGCCCGCGACAAAGATGAACAGCGAGATAAGCATCAGCGGTACCTGAATCTCAGCGGGCGGCAAAGTTCCTCTGTAAATGGGATATCGGAAGCTCTCGACAAAGTACAACAACGGATTGAATACGGTATAAGGCTGAATTTCCGGTGGCAAGATATCCATCGTGTACATGATCGGCGTCGCGAAGAATAACGCTTGCATGAGGACCGGAAGAATATGAGTCAAATCGCGAAAAAAAACCGAGGCCACGCTAATCATTGAGGCGATTCCGAAGTTAAAGAGCAGAGCGAAAACCATGGGCACGGGAAGGTACATGTAGGCCCAGCTAAAAGTCAGCTTCCGAAACACCAGGCCCAAGAAAAGAAGCGCCACCATCCCAAAGAGGAAGTTGATAAATTCAAGGGCCACGGTGTTAACGACAAAGAGAGATTTCGGCAGGTAAATTTTCTTAATAAATCCTTCATTTGCAATCATGATGGCGGGGCTCGATAGTATGGTCACCGATAGAAGATTGTAAATGAGGGTCGCCGAAAACATATAGACAAAGAAATCCGGCACCATCCCTTTCATTAAGAAGGAAAAAACGTAGCCCATGACGGTATAGCTTAGAATGGGTCCCAAAAGAGACCAAAAGAAGCCCAGGATCGAGCGCTTGTAACGGGTCCTTAACGTTGATGAAACCAGACTGATCGAGACCCACCGGAATTTGACCAGATCCTGGATCTCATTTGTAAAATCACCGAATAGGGACATCATCAGTTCCTGCACAGGGGCGTGGCCGGCAAAGCCGCCTCGGGTGTTGGGCGGCAAAGCCGCCTCGGGTGTTGGGCGGCAAAGCCGCCACGGGTGTTACTCATCTTGAATCTTTTTCTAACATACATTCGGCGTGGCTTCAGGGCAAGCCGCCTGGCCCCTAGC
>PSRN01000003.1 GCA_003176075.1 Bdellovibrio sp. | reverse complement strand
TAAAAGTCGCAGGAGTCGGCGTCGGTTCCGAAGGAGTTGCAGTCGGACCGCCTGAAGCCGAAGTGGATTCTCCAGAGGCCGTTTGATTTCCGTTTGATGATCGGTGGCTTGAACTGGAGGTATCGGAATAAGGTTGAAGGTTCGCCGGGCTGCATCCAATTTCAATCGTCAGTGTAAGCGAGAACAAAATTGCAATTCTTGCCCTACGACACATGGAGAAAACTCCTTGTTGGGAAGGTCAGTCGCCTTTTTCTTTTTCAGGTTAGGACTGGAAATCAAATTTCTCGACTTACAAAAATTGAAAGAGCAAGCCACCGTCCAGTGTCTTTTTTGAGATTGCAAAAACGGCGTGAAAACTTCTTTGATAATCTCTCTGAATTTTCACGAGTTAACTGTTTAAGCTGTCAAAAAGATGGTGACATTCGGGTAGCTGTTGCAGCCTGAAACACTCCCTGACTTTTTTTCAGTTGTACAATCAGAGCGCCGACAAAATCCTTAAAGCCCTAAAAGATGCCACCGTAATTTTGCATCAAGGTGGTGGCCGTCAGCGCGACGCTGCCATCGTAATCAATATTGAATTGCTTTGCAGAACTGCGGATGGTGCGGGAATCGAGAATCACCCCTCTGAATTTGCGGTAGAATTCATATCCCGAATAGTTGAAGAGGGCTTGCAGAACAATGCTCTTTCCGGTGTGACCGGCAAAGCGAGAAAGATGAGAAGACAACCAGTTGCGAATCGATTTTCGTTGCTGCGACTGATCGACGCGAGAATAAAAATCGTGTTTCAATTCTTCGAGCTTATTTGCCAGGTTCCTGACTAGTTCGGGATCCTCATTTATGCCCGAAGCTTCGCTTGCGCTTGGCTTTTGCTCCTGGTAAGTGACCAAAGCCTGATAGATTTTGCGAAAGAGCGACTCCCAGTTTTTGTCAAAGGGGGTGCTCGCCCACAATTCAGGGAGTTTCGGCATCGAATCGGTAAATTCTCCTCTCAAGAGGGTGAGGAGGCTGGCGGGATCCATCGGCTCGGCTGTGTTCCGGCTCTTCTCTGAGACAAAGCTCAAAGCGACAAGGAGGGATTGTCCGCGAGTTCTGGCGTCCGCATGGACAGAATGGTTGATCTTTTCCTGGTTTTCTTGAATTTCCCGGGTGCTGGCTGCTCCGGGCATGACTGAGTGCCCAAATTCGGCGCGTCGCTAGACTCTTCAACGGTGAAGCGGCCGCCATGGCTTTGCTTGGCACCTCATGTGTGACTTTGTCCTGGATGAAATGGCGATTAAATGAATTTTAAAAGTGCCCCAACCCTTATTGTTGCCTTCTGCTTTATCGCCGCGAGCCCAGCTGCCTTTCCCGCGGCGATATCTTGCGGCCTTCTCAACAAGACCTGGTTTCCCGTAGCGCCAGGAAGCGCCGATAGCCGTAACCGTCCGGAATCGCCTTCAGAGTCACCACGTCCCACCCCCATCGCTCGTTTCGTCGCCAAGTGGTTTCAACTCGAGGGTCCTTTGCGCCGAGGCAAAATCGTCACTTTGTCAGATGAGACTCGGAACGTCGAACTCGCGTTTCTGGGAATCGTCGACAACTCCACAACTGTTCTCGCCGAAGAAACCGTGGCGCCTCATGAGGCGACAGAACCCCCCGCCCTGCCCCAGCCCCTTCCCCCTCCAGAAACATAACGTTACGAAAGCTAAGTGCTCAAATCTTTCTATTAACAAAGCGAGTAAAGTCGTGCTGAACTGCGCAAAATTGCCGCTGAAAAATGGCAGTTTTGGCAGATTTGAAAAGTAAATCTCAAGTGAGCGTCTTTCGCCACTCGCCCATCATGCGCCAAGAAGTTGGATTTATTGTAATTTTTTAGCCGCCCCCTTTCTCCAGCGGCCGGGTGTGTGGTTGCTGTCCATTGCTGTCCGTTCTTGATGACCAGCACGCCCACATTTTTACAAATAAATGTTATGTTTCAATATCGCTCGTCTGTGCATTTTCATCGCGGCCTATTCAAACTTGATGGCGATCCCTTCGCCCCTGCCTGGGTCCCCCCAGGTTCCTTGGATCGCGCTCTTGATGATCAAACCATCAGCTCCAAGCTTGCAGGCTTCCTTGCGAAGCGCTTCAGTGATTTTTGCGGCGCCCTTATCAGAGAACGCATCCTGTTCGGTCTTATGAGTCACAAGCGCTAATTCGGAGTATTTTCTTTGGACTCTATTGGCATCAGTATAAAACTCCAAACCACAATCAGCAGGTTTGTTTGGATATTTTTTCGCCGTGAGCGGTTGAACCGATGACGAGGCACACCCCGCGAGAATTGAAAGCGCCAAGAACCCGAACCCAACGTTGAGCCCCTTCATGACCGACTTTTTCACAACCGTTCTCCTTTTCTTGAATGGATTTCCCTAAATGGATTCTCTTTAATCGAAAATCAAACAAATCGTACGCATCGTAACAGTTTCGCGGCGGCGTTTCTCCCATAATGATTACATTTTCCGGTGATAAAAATCGACCCGCCAAAAGGAAGCGTCAACGGCTTGGCGCCGCTCCTTCAGACACCTGGATCATCGTGCGGCCCTGGGGGACTTCTTTGGGCATCAAGCAAAGCGGAGTTAAAGCAAGCAATAAAATCGCAATTTCGCACATGATCTTACTGCTCAAAAATGGCATTTTTTAAAGGAAGGTAAATTTGCAAAAAGCGAAATTTGCAAGAAGACAAAGTTGAAAGAAGAAAACAATGAAAAGACGAATCAGCGTTTTTAGCTACCCACTCCTGATCAGCCAAGAGCTTGAGTATATCGTACTTTCGGTCCCCGACCTTCATATCTGGCAAGTCATGGAGCGCCCGGGTCCGGGCGGGCTCACGCCAAAGTACCTCTTCAATTTGGCCAAAGACATTGCCAAGACTTGGCTCAAGGTGCAACAGCGACTGAAGGACTTTGAGAATGCGAACAAGCGCCCTCCTCCGCCTTCGATACCGAAGCGGCTTTTTTCGGAAACCGAAAGCCAGCGGCTTTCGACCAGGGAAGCGGCCCAACTTCTGGGAATCAGCGAAAATACTCTTCGGCGATTGGCCGATAGAAGAATCATCCCCTCGCGGAAATCAAGGGGCGGGCACCGCAGTTTCTTGGAAGCTCATATTTTGCAATACAGGGAGTCGAGAACCCTGCGCAAGAAAATCACTTCCGGCGAAATTGGCGACGACCTTCTCGGCGAACTTCGAAAAATCGCGCGAAGAAACGAAAAAAAAACCATTGAGGTTGTCAACGAACTGCTCGAAAAAACTCTTTTGAGATCAGGAACAGAGAACTATCTCGAGGCTTGAATTGCCGAGCTTTTCAAATTTCTGAGGTTATGCGCCGCCTCAAGGGATGCCAGCAGGATAGGTTTATTATGTTTAGATTGTCGCACTTCGCAGATTATATTCTGCAGCGCGATAAAAGACTTTTTGAAAATTACTGTCGTCGCTTCCAAGCAACGCAAACCAGCCAAGGCCTTTTGTATACTACAATGAACTCAGAAAAACGCGTCCTAGGGCCTTTAAACGCGTTTTACGCTGTTTGGAAGTTCCACCCGAGGATGCATGTGGTGCCGCTTTTGGACGGCCGCCGAAAATGCCAAGTAAAAGGGCGTGGAAATCGTCAGACTCATGTAGCATAATTTTTATTTTCGAGATTTCAGGATTTTATCCTGGCCAAGTAGCCGTCCCTGTAATTGGGCCAAACGGACTCCTTGAATTTTTCAACCAGAAACAAACGGTATGGTTCGCTGTTGCGGGCGATGGTGGTGGAAAGAGGGAACATGGAGTCCAGGACCTGTTGACCCTGTTCGTCCCGCCACTCTTCGAAAGCGCTTTCCATGAGCGCCTTTTCTCTGGCTTCTTTTTCCCTCTTCAGAGTTTCCATTTTGGCGATTTGGAGCTGGATCAAGCGGTCTTCCTCGGTTTCGACAAAATCCAAAACGCACTCCCCGCCTTTGGCTTTGTCTTTCACGATCGACATAAAGATTCGGGGCAAGAGCTCCTTCTTGGTCGCTTTCATATCCGGCGACTGAACGAGAATTGGGAACCTGTTGATGAGTTCTTGCAAAGTGTTTTTGTCGATGTCCCATTTGTTCTTGGCAATGTCGTACAGGTGCTTGCCGGTAATGCCAAATGCCGCTACCGGACTTAGATCGACCCCGATTTGCGGATCTGTGGGTGTTTGCGAGGCATCGACCTTCGGAGACGAGGGGGCGGTATTGGCATCTGCTGCATCGTTGGGCGACTTTTGAGCCGTATTATTATTTATATTAGATTTATTCTTATTAATAATAATAGAGGCGTTTGCTAAGTGTTTTGCTAAGTATTTCGGGCTTAGTTTTTCAGCAGCTAGCAGCTGCCGATAGACCTCATTGGGCAGCTCATAAACTGTCCATCCGTTCCTCCCCGCCCGCGCGTCTGACCGTCGCACGAAACCTTTTTGTGTCGTTCGGTGGATCACGTTCCAAACGTGCTGATAGGCTCTGTACTTGTCTTTCGTGACCAAACCCAGTGCGGCAGCCACTTCGTTACTGGAGAGTTTTTTGGTTTGCAAAGAGGCCGTTTCCTTGCACTGTTCATACACAAAATCGAGGAAGACTCTTTCGTTGCCTGCCAGCGTGTCTATGCGCAATTCTTGCTCAGTATTTGCTAAGTATTCTGCTAAGTATTTGCTAAGTGTTTGCTCAGTATTTGCTAAGTGTTTGCTAGGTATTTGCTCAGTATTTGCTAAGTATTTGCTAAGTGTTTGCTCAGTATTTGCTAAGTATTCTGCTAAGTATTTGCTAAGTGTTTGCTCAGTATTTGCTAAGTATTCTGAAAGCGGGGGCGGCGAAGCCGCCAAGGCAGGCAGCGGCGAAGCCGCCACTGGTAATTCTTGCTTGGCTCCTGGGATTTCGGCTCCTATTGCTGATTTTACTGGCTGTTCTTTTGAGCCTGGTTTTCTTTTTTTCTGACTTGCACTCTTAGCTTCATTTTCTTTGCTTGCATCGGGGTCGAGAGATTTAGTCCTCTCCGCCGCAGCCGCAGTCGCAGTCGCAGCCGCTTCGCCAGGAACATCGCTGGCGGAGCTGTATTGGAGCGCCATCAAACTTGCATCACTAGGGCCCTTAATCGTGGCATTAATGTTTTTTTCTTCTTTTTCGCTTTCACTGTCCCCTTCGCTTTCCTTTACTCGATCCTGCCGGGAAACCTTGGCTGGCGGCGTGAACGCCTGACCCCTTTTTGAGGCCCCTTCCGTGGCTGGTCTTGTGGCTTCACTTTCTAGGTCTTGCGCTGGATTTCCTGGCGCTGGTGACGCTGCAAATGAAGGGGCGGGAAATGAAGCATTTGCAGCAACCGGCGATGGGCCTGAAGGATGATTTACTTCGGCAGAGCGCCGCTCGGCACATTGCCGCTCGGCAGAGGGCTGCCAAGGGTCCTGCTGAGACTGCTGCTGACAGGCGTCAAGGTGCGGCCCGAATCTCTGGCTCGACTCCTCGCCTTGCCTTGGCTGGCCTTTAGGCTGGCTCTCTTTCTTTGATTCTGGAATTGATTCTGGATGCTTTGGGTGCGGCTGATCGCCTGCTAAGTATTTGCTAAGTATTTCTGGCTTATGCCGCTGTCCGTCGTTGCTAATTATTTCACGCTTCAGCTCTGCATTCTCTTTGGCCTTGCTGCCCGCTTCTTCAGCCGATGGCAAAAAGTTCTGCTCAGTATTTGCTAAGTATTTCACGACTGAATTCAATGCAAGGTCACAATTTTCTGCTAAGTATTTGCTAAGTATTTCCCCCTCATGTTGCGGAACCTCTTTGCTAAGTATTTCCGGTGACTCTGCTAAGTATTTGCTAAGTATTTCTTCCCCTTCAGTTGGGGTTTTCTTGCTAAGTATTTGCTCAGTATTTGC
>PSRN01000093.1 GCA_003176075.1 Bdellovibrio sp. | reverse complement strand
CCAGGATCGCGAAACCACAATTTTCGTGCAAAACCTGAGGTCTTTATCTTTGGCGATTCCCATGACCTGGGTGATCTCCCGGCACTTCAAAGCAGAATTCTTAGGGGTCGCCAAGAAATAAATTGAGCTTTTGAGGTACTCAGATCCCAACAAAAGACCGAGCAGAAAATTAAGTTATTTCCCGGCGGCCCCTGAGGGATGTATGAAACCTGCGCGTGTTTTACGGCCTGGATGCCTCCCAAAAAAAGGCATGAGTACATCCGCTTAACGCCAACCTGATTGCCCATCTGGCGCTATAAGGAGCGCGTCTTGCCGACTGAGACACGCTATAAGGAGCGCGTCTTTTCCAAAACAGCCTGTGCGTGTCCTTCGACACTGACTTTGCGCCATTCCCCGGCAACCACGCCTTCGGGATTGAGCAGGAACGTGCTCCGTTCAATGCCGATGACCTTTTTGCCGTACATATTCTTTTCCTTGATGACGTCAAAAATCTTACAGGCCGTTTCATCTTCGTCGCTCAAAAGGTCAAAAGTGAAACACTCTTGTTCTTTGAATTTTTGGTGGGATGGAAGGCTGTCGCGAGAAACTCCAAACACCAGGGTGTTTTCCTTTTCAAACTCAGGCAGCAATTTCGAGAAATCATGACCTTCAATGGTACAGCCGGGTGTGGCGTCCTTGGGGTAAAAGTAAAGCACCACTTTTTTGCCGCGAAGGCTTGATAGGCTGACCGGTTCGCCGGAAGTTGATTGCAAAGTGAAATCGGTGACTCGTTGACCGAGCAGGCTGGGTGCCGGCGCGCTTTCAGTGGTGGGAGCGGATTTCTTGGAACTCGTCGGGGCCTTCGCCTTGGTTTTCGCTTTCACCCGCGACTCTGCTTTCACTTTCGCCTTCACTTCCGCCCGCGCCTTGCCTTTGGATTTGGCTTTGAGCTTGGTTTGAGTATTTGTCCTCTTCTTTTTTGTCGTTTTATTTTTGACCGCTTTCCTTTTTGATTTCGCCATAGGGTTCTCCTTTTAAGCGCCTATCAAAGCGGAGAATGACGAGGGAAGCAATCGCTAAAATGAGCCTGTCAAGTGAGGGAATGCCCTACTTTTTGCGGCAAGGCAGAGACCGGTTCTTGGATGCTTCGTCGATCGAAGTGATGGCTTGGAAGTCAAGACCCTGCTCAAAAACGACAGGCGTTCCGGCTGTATCTCCTGGGCCGGACAACTTCGTGGCGGCGGCGATGACTTGCGGGTCGCGGCCCATACGAACAAAATCGAGCTTACTCCACTGAAAATACTCAGGCCCGCTGGTGCCCAGGTTCTGGCCCAGGTTTTCGCAAAGCAAAGACCGCAAGCGCAGCCGTGAGCTGTAATCGATTTGACAGACTATTTTAGCATTTTGGGCCGCCAGGGAGGGGCCCGCCCCGCGCGACAGTCCCGCCGCGTGGAAAGTCCATTGGATACCCGGAGGATGAGGGATGGCCTCAGCCAGGATCCGTTTGTCCGCATCAATAATTTGAAACTTTACCATTTCTTTAGTTTTGGGATCGATTTCAAACAGCAAATCAGTGAGCTGTTGGCAATTTTCGCCGCGCAGTTGAAACACCCGTTCGCCCGGGTCGAAATGTTTTTCAATCAGGCTTGCCGCTTCGGAAAGGACGCTGTCGGAAAGGGTCCTGGTTCGTTTAAAGATCGCTGCCTTGCTGGTTTCCGAGAAAACGCCATGAGCATAGCTCAAGGCGTAGATGGACTCGCAAAGAAAGTGTTCGGTCCCTACGAGACTCGGGCTGGTATCGTCAGTTTCCTTTTCATTGGGTTCTCCACGCCGACCGGGTTTACCGTTTTTGCCCGATTTTCCGTGGGGGGCTCCCGAAAGAATGGGTCTTTTCTTGTTGTTCAGGTCACAGGCGGAATAGTGGATCGCTGCCGACGCCAAAAGCAGTAACAGGACGACGGGACGTACCCGAGTGATCAACCGGGTGATGAACTGAGTGATGAACTTGGTGAAAGGCCTGTTGACAAGCTTGGTGAAACACTTGGTGAAAAGCCCGGCGGAGGTTTTCATTGGTGGGGGAACCAATCAGGGATCTCGCTGCCCTCGCCGGATTTATTGTCGATATTCCACTTTTTGTAGATGATTGCCATATCGTTGCAAACTCGTCGGGCAGGCTTGTTAACGGGAGCGTTGCAAAGTTTATCCACCTGATCATAGATCGAGTCCAGGATCTCGGGATTCTTGACGATCGCCGCGATAAAAGTACGCATGTTAGAACCCTCATGATGGGGTTCGCGCTCTAATTCGCCAATCCCTATATTTACTGGCAAATTGAGCAAGTCCTGCACCAGCAATGTGAAGTAATTGACCATGGCCTGATTGTGCACTGACGTTACAAAGTCTGATCTATTTAACATATAGGTCACATGCGAATAGGCCACATTGGAGTAGGCCACGGCGGAATTGGGCAGCCGAGTGGCTAGGCAGTCTTGTGTTAAAGTTAAAGAGACAGGGCCCAGCAGAGACAGGAAGCCGAAGGCACGGACTTGGTGCCACAAGGTGCGGAATAGTTTTTGTATCCTCATTGCAGTCCTCTCTGAACGGATTCATGAAATGACAAGCCAGGTTTGATTTCCGTAGTCAGCGCTTCCGTATTCCGCTCCGTACTTTGCAGTTCCGCAGTCCGCAGGGGAGGAGTCGGAAGTGCTGCTCCCCGGCCCAGTTTGCCAGAGTTTGGACTCACCGTCGAGTCGGTTAAAGCATAAATCTGCGCTTTAGCCTCCTCATAGCCTGGAGCACCCAATTTGATCTCCTGAAATGAATTCTGACAGGAGTGCCGGTCACCCAAACCCAAAGGGGAAAACTGATCGCCGCGGTGGGGATTGTCTGTCCCGGTAAAGAAATCGAAGCGGTTGGGTCCTTTGATCCACCCACCCACATCAAGGACGATCAAAAAGCCAGGGTGTTCGATGACTTTTCCCGATGGCAAACGAATCTGCTTTCCCGCCAATTCCGGAATGTAGATGATATCTCCCCGGTGGTGATAATTCTCGTCGGCGGCCACGGAAAAATACGACAGCAAACACTGACCCGAGGAAGAGTTCGTCGTGGTCGAGCAGTTGACCGGCGTGCGGGTGGGTCGGCCTTTAGAGTTGACGTGGACACCATCGCTGCGAATCCCTGCGCCCTCCATTTTCACTTCGGACCAAAAGTTGTTCGTATTTTTCCCTTGGATTGGCAGAAAGTAAACCGACGGGGAGACCCTTTTGCCGCTAGTACACTGGGCGGGAGCTAAACGGCGGCTCTTTCGCCGATGTCCTCGGTGGTGACGACGGGTTTTGCGCGATTTGTGGCTTCGGGCATCCGCCTTAAACTCCATAAAGGGGCCGACAAGGGTACCCATCGCAAAACTGATCAATGCCATCCATATGAGCGACCTGGATTTCGTCTGAATCATTCAGCGCTCCTCTGATGTTGATTCAGATGATGCAATTCCGCGTCCCGAATTGAGACGCGCCGCCAGATGAAGGGCACGCAGCCACAGCCTTGCGGATGCATGGCGAGGACCCTTGGGGCGTAAAAGGTTTTGACAGTGTCCTTTTTGGGCACGTTAGACTGGATTTGGGGGGCGTGAATTTATGAGGGGGATATCGAGTCAGCTCTCAGCGCTGTTTTGTGCTTTTTGTTCATTGAGCTTTCCACTGCAGGGGGGCTTAGCCCAAGGAAATACCACCATGACGCAAGAGAAACCGCAGACTAAAAATCCGCTGTTGCTTGAATGGACTGGCCCCTATGACGGGGTCCCGCCTTTTGATCAAGTCAAGGTCACGGATTTCAGGCCGGCCCTCGAGGAAGCGATGGCCCAGCACCGAGCCGAGATCGAAGCGATCACGCGCCAGACGGAGCCGGCCACTTTTGAAAACACCATTCTGAAGTATGAAAAATCGGGGGAAACCTTATCGCGGGTCGACGCCGTTTACGGCGTTTGGGGGAGTAATCTCAGCAGTCCCGAATTTCGCGAGATTGAAAAAGAATTCGCGCCAAAACTGGCCGCCCTGGACGACGAAGTCATCCAAAACAAGGCGCTTTATCAACGAATCAAGGACGTCGACGCCAGCGAAGCCAAGAAGAACCTCACCCCCGAGCAGCAGCGTTTGGTTTGGTACCACCTGACCCATTTCGAGCTGCACGGGGCAAGACTCTCGGGGGAGCAGAAGAAAAGAGTGGCTGAAATCAATCAGAAGCTCGCCCAACTGACCACTTTGTTCAGTCAAAATCTCTTGGCCGATGAAGAAAATGATTTTCTGGTCTTGAAGCACAAGAAGGACCTGGCTGGTTTGCCCCCATCGCTGGTCGAAGCGGCGGCGGAGGAGGCCCAGCGGCGCCACCTCAAGAATCAATGGGTGATCGCCAACACGCGCTCCTCGATGGAACCTTTCTTGACGTATTCAAGCCGCCGCGACTTGCGTGAAAAAGCGTTTCGCATGTGGATTTCACGGGGCGACCAAGGCAACAAAAATGACAACAACAAGATCGTTCGGGAGATTCTTGAACTTCGTCACGAAAGATCGAAGCTTTTGGGTTATCAGACATTCGCCCATTGGCATCTGACGGATATGATGGCGAAAGAACCGTCGCAGGCATTGGACTTGATGATGAAAGTTTGGCGGCCGGCCGTGGCCCGCGTGAAGGAAGAAGTGGCCGATATGCAAGCCATTGTTGACGGTGAAAAGGGGGGATTCAAGATCCAGCCTTGGGATTACCGCTATTATTCTGAAAAGGTCCGCAAAGCAAAGTACGACCTGGATCTTGCAGCCGTTCGACCCTATCTTCAGTTGGACCATATTCGGGAAGCCATGTTTTGGGCCGCCGGTCGTGTTTTTGGACTCGAATTTGTCCCCGTCCATGATGTGAAGACCTTTCATAAGGACGTCACCGTTTACAAGGTTTTGCGGCAGAACAAGTTGGTCGGACTTTGGTACTTTGACCCCTACGCCCGGCCCGGCAAGCGCTCCGGCGCTTGGATGACAGCCTATCGGGAGCAAAGAAGACTCAACGACCATCCTCAGATCACGCTGGTCTCCAACAACTCCAATTTCATGAAAACCAAGCCGGGGGAACCGGTCCTTCTCTCCTGGGACGACGCCGTAACCATGTTCCATGAATTCGGTCACGCGCTTCATGGATTGAGTTCGGAGGTGACGTACCCTTCTCTTTCAGGCACCCTGGTGGCCAGGGATTTCGTTGAATTCCCGTCGCAGTTTTTTGAAAATTATGTGACCACGACGGAGGTCTTTCAACGACTGGTGGACTCCCGGGGACGGTCTCTGCCCAAAGAGTTGGTGGAGAAACTCAAGCGCAGCAAGGTGTTCAATCAAGGTTTCACCACTGTTGAGTACCTGGCTTCGGCCATTGTCGACATGAAGCTTCACTTGAGCGACGGGAAATTGGACCCCAAGACTTTTGAAAAAACCACTTTGCAGGAACTCGGCATGCCCGCGGAAGTGGTGATGAGGCACCGGATCCCGCAGTTTAGCCATCTCTTTTCAGACGAGGAATATGCCGCCGGATACTACGGCTACCTTTGGGCGCAAGTGCTTGATTTCGACGCCTTCGCGGCCTTTGAAGAAACCGGTAATCCTTACAGTCCCGAGGTCGCGGAGAAACTGCGAAAATATGTTTTTTCCGTTGGCAACACGGAAGATCCGGCCCAAGCCTACCGCAAGTTTCGCGGTCGGCACGCGAAGGTCTTTGCGCTTTTGCAGGCCCGCGGGTTTCCCACCTCAGTTGCCGGACAGGTTGGAGGCGCCGGAGACGCCGGAGACGCCGGAAACCCCAGACAATAGAGCCGCGGTTTCACGCCGGGTGGCTTTCTCGCGCTGAGCTTCCAGGTGGTCGCGACGGCGATGGACTTGGGCTTCGAGGGATTGGACTTCGGTGTCGCTTTGGATGCGTTGGGATTCCAGATCCGAGGTCGACTTTTTTATGTGGCTTTGCTCGTTCTGCAGACGCGTGAGCTCGGCCGTGAGTTCCAGCTTGCGCTTGGTGTTGGCGTTCTTGTGGGCGGCCAGCATCTGGCTCGCCTGTTCGTACCATTTTTTCATTTGCTCGGTTTTGGTCCGCTCCGTCTGAATTTGTTGCTGCATGTTCGCCAGTTTCGCCTGGGTCGACAAGATCTCTTCTTTGCCGTTTTGAACCGCCCTTTTCTGGGCTTCGATCGCGGCCGCCATGGTGATTTTCTCGTCGCTCATTTTGGCGAGTTCCGCGTCCATTCGCGCTTGTTCCTGCTGGTTTGTCTTCAGCACCAAATCAAGCTGGATCTTTTCTTGCCGGCTTTGATTGAGGGCCCGCTGGTGCTCGTTCACCGTTTGCTTTTGCCGGGCTTTGAGCTCAGCCATTTGACGGCGGGCCTCTTCGCTTTCCATCTTGATCTGCTGGGTGTTTTGCATTTCCGCGTTCAAACGTGTTTTGATTTCCTGAGTGGTGGCTTCGATTTGGTGAAGTTCGTCTTTGATCTGATCCCGCTGAATCTTTTTTTCTTCAATTTTTTCCTGCGCCTTTTCAATGGCGGCTTGATGCGTTTCAGATTGTTCATGCAGATCTTGAATTCGCTTTTGCAAGTCTTCAATTTCTTTGTGGAGTATCTGGACCGTGCGCTCGGCTTCCAGGCGCTTGGCTTTGGCTTGCGTTTCAGCGCGAGCGGCCTTTTCGGACTCCGCCTTGGCGGTCAAAATCAGTTGCGCTGTTCGTTTCCGTTCTTGTTCCGCCATTTCCGCTGCGGCCCGGCTTTCTTCGTTCGCGGCTTCTGAATTTTGAATGGCGATTTCCGTCTCAAGATTGGCTGAGGTTAAGTCCGCGGCGGCGGCTTGATTGGTGAAGGCGTTGGTCAGTGCGCTTGTGAGATAAAAGGCCGAAACCATCATCCAAGTCTTTACTTGCTGCCTCATCCACACCTCCTTGGTGTTTTCACAAATCTAAACTTGATGGAAAAAGTTTTTACAATTGAAGGTAGCAAGAAAGGGTCCAGCGGTGTTTGGGGCTCTGATTTGAAAAGACGGTGAAAATTTCGGGAAGAGACGTCAAAAAACTTTTCGATTCTGAAAGGTTTGACACGCTCAACCCTCTTTCTTCTTTTTGTGGAAGCTCAATTGGGAAGTGCCGTCGGAGCCGCCTCGGGCGGCGGAGCTCGTGAAGACACCGACTTGGATGTCGCGCTGCAACTAAATAGATCGTTCTTGATGTCGCAGACTGAGACGTCTGACAATTATTCAAATGGAAAAAAAATCGGTCACCACGGCTGGCGGCCTTCTTCTCGCAGTAGTCGCAGTCGCATTATTCGCAGTAGTTTGTGGCGCGGCACCGACTTGGGCAGCGGAGGCGAGGAGCCAATTCATCATCCCCACCGGCAATGGTTACGGCTTTCAGCTTTACGACACCACGAAAGGAAGCTTTATTGCCTTTCAGGATCATCCGCACCGTTACTTATATCCTGGGCCCGACCCGCGCAAAGACGGCATTGAGCGGCGGAATCTTCTGGAGAACCTCTCCTTTGGACCGCTCTTGGGAGGTCAACCGGTGGCGATTGATTCGATGAGCTTGGGCTCGGTGAATTACGTCGAACAAACGAATATCATTTCGCAAGAAGCAAAATTGGGTAAACTTCATTTTCAATCTTATCAGTTCTCTCCTTTCACATACTCTGGCGATGCTCTTGTCGCCATGTTTAAAAAACACAACCTGATCTCAAGTGGCCAGGGCTTCGTCCATTTGGGATTTCACTTGGGCGGCCACCCGGTGAGTCCGCGATTCTGGGAGCCCAGCCTGGAGGTCATAAAGATTCCCGGTGAATCCATCGAGTCAGGAAAATTAGGGCAACGCCAATACTGGATTGAACGGGGTCACGGCGAGGGGGTTCTCATCTATGTGCCGTTGCAAGGCGAGGCCAGGGCCAGCTGCGAACTGCTGGAAGGAAGTGTTCCCCGCGCAGACGCCGCGGGCAACTGCCAGGCCGATGATTTGTCTCTGCAAGTTGTTTCCAATGTCGACAAGCAAGGATATTTTGGTTTTCTAATTGTCTATCTTGAAGACCCGGCTCGTATCGGGCGTGAACTCAAGAAGATCCAAGGGTGGTTGAACCGGCGAAGCAATTCGCAAATTCTCCACGACGAGTTGGCGGCTTGGCAAAAGTGGCGCAAACCGATTCCATTTGAGTTGAGTTCGGCAGATGAAATCAATCTATGGCGACAAAGCGAGGCGGTTCTGCGCATGGCGCAGGTGCGGGAAGAAAACAGCCGCACTTCAGTTGTTCGCTCCGGCCACGGCATGGTTTTGGCGAGTCTGGCGCCAGGTCACTGGGCCACGGGATGGGTGCGCGATGGAACCTACGCGACAGTGGCTTTGGCGTTGTCAGGTCATTTTCACGAAGCGAAGAAATCTCTTCAGTTCTTTCTCAATGCCGCTCCGGTGGGTAAGTACAAGTCCTATTTGGAGGGGGTTGATTATCGCATTTCGGTGACCCGGTATTTCGGATCCGGTGAGGAGGAGGCGGATTTCTCCGAACAGGCCACCCCCAATATTGAAACCGACGGTTGGGGCCTTTTTCTTTGGGCCGCCAGGCAATATTTGGAACGATCGGGTGATTGGCACTGGCTTCATGAGCCGACCCGCAATGGCCGGGTTTATCAAACTCTTCTCGAGGGTGTTGTCAAACCCCTGCAGTCGCAGCTCGAGAAGGGAAACGCTCTGGCCGATATCATGAAACCCGATTCTTCGATTTGGGAAGTTCACCAGCAAAACGCCAAGCACTTCGCGTTCACCACGTTGACGGCGGCGCGGGGCCTTTGTGACTTCGCTCACATCGCGGAGAAGTCGGGGCATCCGGCCGAGGCCACGTATTACTCCCAACTGGCGGCCAAGGTCCGTCAGGCTTTGCTGCGCAACTTTGTGCTGCCCGAAGGGTATATGATCGCGGCGGTCGAGCGATCGACCGAGACGGACTTGGATGCAGCGGTGGCGCAAGCCATCCCGTTTGGCTTGCTCGCCTCTGAATCAAATGTGGCGAAAGAAACGCTTCGCCAGCTGGAAAAGTTAAAGTTGCCCACCGGAGGCTTTTCCCGCAGCGCCGGCGATACCGACTACGCCATCAGTGACTGGCTTTATATTGATTTCCTGATGTACAGCGCCTATCAACGCTTGCGAGAACCGGAAAACGCCGAGCCGCTGCTGGCAAACCTCGTCGACCGTTCGCGCGCTAATTTTTATTTGCTGCCGGAGCTATACAATATTCGTCCCGAGGACGGGCCCGTCGGCCGGTACAAGGGGGCCATTCCGATGGCGGGTTACGGCGCCGGGGCTTTCATGCTGGCTCTCCAGTCGCGTGCCCGCCAGTGGACGGAATTTGACTGCCGCTAGGGTGGGGTTGCTGAGTTCTCGCTCTGACCGCGCAGGACCTGATTCAGTGCTTGATAGATGACCAGGGCCGCCAGCTTGGCCGTTTTGCCGTCTTGATCCAGGGGAGGGGACACTTCGTAAATGCCCATGCCTTTGACGGAAAAATTGCTGTGGATCCAAGGGAGCAGGCGAAGCACTTCCTCGGCGGCAAGACCTGTCGGCCAGGTTGCCGAGCAGCCCGGCGCCTCACGGGAAGAGAAGACGTCCATGTCCAGGCTGATCCACACCGGGCGCTTCGAGTCGACGTCAAGACATTCGCTGAGGGCCATCTGCAATCCGCCAGGACCGTCTTGATTGCGGATTGTTTCCAGGGTCAGGATTTGGATTCCTTGGGAAATCGCCCACTCCCAATGAAAGGGGCTATTGCATTGAGGTTGGATGCCGATTGCAACCAGTTCAAATTGCGTTCCAAATTGTTCAATCAGGCGCCGGAATGGAGTTCCGCTGGTGAGACCTCGGTCCACCGGGCGCACATCGAGATGGGCGTCAAAATTCAAGATCAACGGTTTGGGTCTCGCATGGACAAATTCATCGAGAAAGCCGGCGCCATCGGGAAATCCGTAGTCATGTCCTCCACCCAGAGTGACCAGAAAACCGGGGTCTTCGCGATAGTGCTGTCGGACCGCTTCGCGCCCGAGGGCATGGCGCTCCTCCAGTGAAAAATGCGAGGGTCGAATGTTCCCTCGATCATGGAAAAGATTGATGCGGGGCCAATGGCGGAAAGGTGTCATGCGATAAAGGCTATGGCGGATTCGATCCGGCCCCTCGGCGGCGCCGATCCGGCCGCCATTGATTTGAATTCCTTCATCATCCGCGTAACCCCACAAAGTTATTGGCGCTTGGATGCCCGTGGCGCCCGGCAACGCTTCGGTCGACACAAACTCTCCCAGGCGTGGATCTTCAGGATCGTGTCGAGAAAACAACATATGCTCAGGCGTGGGACTGAATTTCATGATTAACCTCAAGTAGGGTTCACACAAATCGAGAAACTCGCCCCTGGTCAATGAGGAGATTTAACAATCCGCATAAAAGCCGCCTTTTTTCTCGATGAATTTTGTGTGGGCAGCGGATAATGGGCGCAAGTCGGTGCCTTTACGAGCTCGCCGCCCAAGTCGGTGCCTGCGCCACAAGTGGCTTCGGCACCTCCACAGTCCGAGGCGGCTCTGTTGGCACCTCCACAGACGAGGAGGAGGGATCCAATGATGAATGAGTCGGAACTTCAGCAAATATTCCCACAGACGCTGGCGTCTTTACGACGCGAAAAATTGGATTTGATTCTTAACGAATTTCAGCGATTTTGTGTCAACGATCTTGACGATAACAAAAGCGTTTCAGGGTGGTTTCCTGTTTTTTTGAAGGCCCATGGTCTGTCGTCCGAACTCACCGAGATTTGTTATTGGGAATGGCTTCGCTTTTCCTGTTGTTCCATCGATTGGGGAGAGCCCCGGATGGATCCAGGGCAAGTTCGCCTGGCTCCCGGTGTGCAAGTGATGAAGATTCAAGACGCCGCCAAAAAACTCGCCGTGGATCCAGGTCCGCACGTCATCTATCAACGAGGTGCCAAAGTCCAGTCCCGGGTGGTGAACGCTCCTGAGGCCCTGTTACTGGATGTCCTTCAGGAAGAGCGAAAATTTTCCGAAACGCAGTTGGTGGATTACTTAAAAATGGAGGCCGAACCGTTTGTCAATTTGCGACAAGCGGATTGGAGGGCCGTCGTCGGGCGACTGAAGGACGAGGGAATTTTGATTGTTAAAAGCGCCTTGATCTAGGTGGTTCAGAAATGCGATCCATGAGAGCGCGTGTTTCGTTCAGTGTTGTTTTCATTATCTTCCCCATCATCGTCTCCTTTGCTGAAGATTCTTCAGCGGGATCTTACGGAGCAATGAACCCCTCGGCGTCAGGAGGCCTTCACTTGGGATTGAGTGGTTTCTATTATGAGACCAAACAAAGCGGCGACAACTTCGATCCGGCCGTCCAGGATCATCGCATTTATTACGATTTAAAGATCGGATATCAAGCCCCGTCGGGTTTTTACTTGGGCGGAGTTTATTCAAAATATTCTAAAGATTACGGATGGGTCTATATTCCCACTCGAACCGCCCTCGGTGTGACTGTGGGATACCGTTTCCGGGGCTGGCTGATGGATCTCACTTATTACTCTTCAGCCAGTTTGAACCAATTGACCAGCGTTTCTGATTCATTGCAGGGGGGTAAAGGGTGGGGCTTCGAAGGGGGATACAATTGGATGATATCTTCCCATATGTATGCTGGACTGGAAGTCAGTGTGAAGTCCTTTAGTTTTTCCACTTACAACAGCGGTGGCTCAGAGTCTCCGGCCGCCAACCAAGGGGTGGACTACGTTCCATTGATCAACCTGGGTTTTTATTTCTAAGCCACCGGCCAAAGTAGCTTTCCAAAACCTCGTTAATAAGGACAGCCCTCCTGGCTGATATGGGGCTCTGCCCCACGCCCCGACCTCGTTGACATCATGTCAACGAGGCAAAAAACCTATTTTTGACTTCGTCACCGTCACCATTAGTCGAAGATTTTAGCCTCTACATGATGACTCCGACTTTTCACGGGGTTGAGACGGAGTAGAAGAGGTCATTTGTGTTGATGGGGTTATGATTCAGGAAGCCGCATCCCTGCAGTCAATTCTAGCTTCTTGGGCAAGCCCTGCGAACTCCGCAGGGCTTGCCCAAGAAGCTAGGTGCGTCCGAACATGAAATCGGTCACTGTAAAAGCGATGTGCGCTAACGCCAACAGGAACAAATTGGGGACAATTTAGAGGGCCATGACTTGTTGACATGAAACAGGCTGAGTAGGAGCAAAAAATCGTCCCATGCCGATCTGACTCTGTGAAGGAAAAACTTCGCGCTCGACGATGATTTGGTTCCAAGGTATGCCCAAGAAATCTGCAAGGCCAACACTTCTGAAATAAGCAATGATGGCATCTTTGGTTCCAGGCTTCACCGCAATTTCCCGCAGATACTGCAAAGAGACTTCTTCCGGCGTCACCAATTCCAAGGTCGAGTGCACCCCTTGGTTGCTCTCCAGAAGGTAGCGCACCATCTCATAGGTATTGGCACTGGCATCGTGTTTTTCACCCCATAACAGCCCCGGCGACAAATGAAATCTCTTAAGAACATCAGCAACCCGATTATCAAAAAAGAGCATCATATCATACTCATCATAGGAGATAGGAGTATGTTCGATCTGGCCAGATACGCCTAGAAAAACATCCGTAAACATTTCGGTTGAGCCATTACTGCGCCGAATGGGATATTTGTGTTGGTCAATCTGTGCGCTCGGGAGGAGAGCGTTTTTTTCTACCGCCCCAGGGAAGAGACGAGATCTCGTGTAATGGGTGAGATACCCGAAATGGTTACGACTCAGCAACTCAGAAATCTTTGGCAAGGTCCGGGCATTGACACCAACGACTTTCTGATCCCCTTGAACAGCGCGCTCAAGCGTCCACTGGAGCTCCCTCAGAGTATGAACCTCCACAAGCCTGGCTTCCCGAGGTACCACCTCCAACCCAAAGCAAAGTCTGACGTTATCACTGTTTGGTAAAAGCTTTAATCGTAACGGATGAGGCATCCCATTGGTCTGCCAAGCCACAAGATCTTCAACGGCATCGAAGCCTATGAAACCATTGCGGATGAAGGCGCGTAAGGCTTCATAGGGCCCTGAAAAACGATGATCCCGCCCGGCTCGTTCAAGAGCAATGCTTGCATTTAAGAAATCCAAACCCTCTAAATAATTCAACTGAGCGATTGAGTTCAACCGCAAGGCCATCCGTAGCGGCATCGATTCATTTTTCACATCTCCCAAATATCGATCGACTTCAATGCCTTGGGTCATCAATTGGTGTACGACAGCCGACTTTTGCCGGAGTGTCATCGCATCTGAATCGGTGAAGTGGACAAAGACAAAGCCGTTGGGTTGCTTTAAGATGCTCTTGATATCGCTCGTAGTGAGGTTAGAGAACTCTTCGTAAGCGGGAAGCGCCCATGCTGATTCGTCAGGAAGGAATGAGCCAACGAAGCCGCTCATACCGATGAATGCCAAAAACCTTATGAACGAGCGCATCGGTAACTTGCCGTCAACGTCATAAGGATAGGTACATCTTCTCTGGCTCATAGAAGCTCTGGCCTCTTTTCCCCAAAATTTTGAGATGTTCACTAACTGGTTTGCAATAGAGGTGCCAGCACAGCCAGAAGCGGAGTCAAAACACCCTGCATTAAGGCATATTTCGAGTTCGTTGGCTATGTTCAGGCTGAAAATTGTCACTTAGTTTAGAGCCTTTGTGCCATGTGATTTTTGTAACCTGGAACCTTAGCCGACGATATCGCCCAAAATTTGGATGTGAGAAAGCGGGTAAGAGCCCACGTGGTTGATCATCAGCTTCTTGACGGAGGAGTTGCGCGGGACATTTTCAAAGGTGATCAGTCGGTCGAGCGCGTTGGCCGAAGAAACGATCTGGGCCAGGGGGTCCAATTGATTCTCCTGCAGTCCCACTGGAAAACCTTTGCCATCAATTTGTTCTTCATGTTGGGCAATGATTTTAACGACCTGGGGATCCATGTGTCTCTTTTCGCTCAGGCGCCGGGCCCCGTCGGTCGGATGAGTTTGGTAGACTTTGGCTTCCACGGGGGTAAAAGCGCTGCGCGGCCGAGCCACGTCAAGGGCCGTGTAAAAGTGTTCGATATCGTGGATGAGCGCGCCCAGGCTGAGGATGTGGATCTGTCGCGGGTCGACTGTCCCGAGCCTTTTCGCGATCGCCGTGGCCAGCGTGGCCACCGTCACACCGTGATGGGCGAGATTTTTGTCGAGATTTTCTTGCCCGATGATGTGGACGAGGGCTTCATCCTCGCGGATTAGAAAATCGACAAAGCGGGCACACTCATCTTTCGCCTTTTGATAAGCTTCGGCGTTGTCGACATCTTCAATGACGGCTTCAGCATTGGATTGTTGCAAGCCCTGAATGATCTCACTTCGCGTCTGCACACTCTTTTCCGACTTGGGATCGTAGGCCATCTCGATATTTTTGGTGAGGTAGTTGCGGTAAAGTCCTTCGTCATTTTCCATGATATACATTTTTTTGAGCTTTTTTCCCTTGAGGCGTTTCAATCGGGGACCCTCGAAACTGTCCCCTTTGCGCAGGTAAAGAATCTGTTTTTCGTTGATTTTGACATAGGTGTCGAAATCGATGGCCTGGTCACCACGCAAAGTGGACACGCGAATTGGTAGAAAACTCATTCACAAACCTCGGACATCATTGCTACCCTTTATTCCATGGAACCACAGGATCGCGATCTTTTGAAAGCCTTTCAGGACGAATCCAAATCACTCCTGGACCAGATGAAGGACTTGCTCGACAAATCCGAGGGGGATGTGGCGCAAGCGCCGCTGCTTGAAGACTACGGTAATTTGGTCGACCGGGTGATGGGTGGGGCGAAGAGTTTAGCTCTGTTGGAGAAAGATCCGGATCACCTGATTCACAAAGTGGCCGATTATGCGGCCATTTGTAAGGCTGTCGGATACAAGTCCTCGCAGGTTTGGGACAATGAACCCTTCTATGAGATTTGTGTCGCTCTGTTGATGGACGCCACCGAAATTCTCGAGTCTTTGATCGGACGCCTGACCACCGATCCCACGACCGTGGATATGAAAGCCCTTATCAACCAGCAACTCATTGACCGTCTCAAGTGGGTCTCGGCAAAATTTCTGGCCGACTTTCGCGCCAGTGTGGATGTCAGCGGCGTAAAGAAAAAACGGATGTCGCAAAACGATATCGACGGGTTGCTGAAGAAACTGGGTATCGGGTAGGCCGTTTCCTCAATCGAGTTTCGCCTCCGCCCACTCGGCCAGCTCTGCCAAGCCAGCATCTTCTCTCCAGCGGGTCAAAAGGCCTTTGAGGTCTCGCAACTGTCGATGGGCCAAGACGATCATGGCATTGCGGCGAAGACCTTGGGGTTTTGATCGTTCAAGGGGAGTGCCGCGAACGAGGGCGCGAATTTCCTGGTCTGAAGCGGTGAGAAGAAAAACGAGATCCTGACGAAGTTCAGCCTCATCGACTGACGGCAATATTTCCTCGGTCGCGAGGTCCGTTTTTACACCCGTGGCGGCGCTACCGCGCAAAGGTTTTTGGTTCCAAGGGCAAACCGTCTGGCAAAGATCGCAGCCAAAAAACCAATCGCCAAATTTTTCGCGCAACCCAACAGGCGCAACTTCGCGGGCCTCGATGGTCCAGTAAGCGATGCACTTCAAGGGATTCAATTGCCTGGGCTTTTCGAGGGCGCCGGTGGGACAAATTTGCAGGCATCGGTCACAGTGGCCGCAAAAATCGGGAAGGGGAGCAAGTCCCTGGACCAAGTCGGTGCCTACGCCACAAGTGGCTTCGGCACCTCCGCAGACCGCCGCGCGCTCGACGCTGCTTAAGATCTCACCGAGAAAAAAGAAAGAACCGCGGCGAGGATGGATAACGCAAGTGTTTTTTCCCCACCAGCCCAAGGCCGCTTGCACGGCAAAGTCCCGTTCAAGAAAGGGCAGCGAATCCGTGCCGCAGCGAAAAGAGTGGGACGGGAACAGTTTCTCCAGCTTCAACTTGCAAGCTTCCAGCAAGTCCTTGAACCAAAGATGATAATCCGTTGCTTGGGCGTAGGCGGCGATTCTTAAGCCCTTCAACCTATCATGAGGTCTTTCATTCGGAACATAAGATTTGGAAACCATAATCACACTGCGACTGTCGGAAAGAAGCCGGGTAGGGTCGGCCTTCAGATCGCGGTGACGTTCCAGATATTTCATTTCGCCGTGCAGACCCCGCGCCAGCCAGTCATCGTATTCCTGCAGGCGAAGAGGTGCTGCTAATGGAATCCATTGAATGTCGTCGAGCGCGAGTTCCTTCTTAAGATTCGACAGTATCTCGTCAATGGACATTCCCATAAAGCCTCGCTACAATTCGTGGGTGATTCGCGAATTGCCTCTTGCACAGCATCCTCTGGGGGATGCGGTTTTTTCGATTTACCACACCTTGAACGAAAAGGGCCACACGGCCGTTGTGGCGGGTGGGGCAGTCAGGGATTTTCTTCTCGGTGGGAGTCCAAAGGACATCGATATTGCGACCTCGGCCACGCCCGCTCAGGTGAAAAATCTGTTTCGCAAAACCGTCCCCGTCGGCCAAGCCTTCGGCGTCATACTTGTCCTTGTGGAGTCCCAATCCATTGAAGTGGCCACCTTTCGCTCGGAGTCCTCTTACCGGGACGGCCGTCACCCCGAGAAGGTTCAGTGGGGCACGCCGGAAGAAGACGCCGCCCGCCGGGACTTCACGGTGAATGGCCTCTTCTACGAACCGGAACGTCATGAAATTTGGGATTTTGTGGGTGGCCTGAAAGATCTGGGCGACCGTAAACTTCGGGCCATTGGCCGGGCGGTTGATCGTTTTTCCGAGGATCACTTGCGCATCCTGAGAGCTTACCGGTTTCGCGCCCAGCTGGGGTTTGCCTGGGACGAGGAGCTCGCGCAAGCCCTGTCTCAACAGTCGGCTCTCTTGACCTCGGTCAGCCGGGAGCGCGTGCGCGACGAGCTTTTGCGGCTTTTCACCGCGCCCTTTCGCGATCAGGTCGTGCCCCACCTGGTGAAATGGGATGTCCTTGCAACCCTTTTTCCGGGTTCCGATTGGACCGTGGACACTTACTCGCGCTGGACTTCCATTCATCAGGAGCTGGCTTTGTTTGAGCTTGGTCGCTGGTTCGTTCGCTCGATGCCGCAGGCTTCGCTGCCGGATTTTCTTCGCCACCTCAAGCTTTCGCGCCGTCAGGTGCAGGCGGCCCTGGCGGCTCTCACGCCGTGGTTTGATTTGCACAATTTGCAAAAACCCTCGCTTGGAGAAATCGTTGACCGGCTGTGGGACGAAGACTTTCGCGCCGGCTTTCTCGAAGCGCGAACCACGCAATGGGTGAACAGCGCGGCCGGGACGGTCCAAAGGCTCAACGAGGCCTGGGCGCTTTATCAAAAGTGGGGACCGCCGAAGCCGGATCCCTGGGTGAAGGCCGGTGATTTGCCTTTTTTGCAGGGTCCATCGCTGGGCGAGGCGCTGAGGCAAGGTTATTGGCGGCAATTGGAGGGGCACTTTCAGAACCGCGATGAGGTGGTGGCATGGATCCGACAAAATTTTACAGCGCGGGCTCCTTCCGCCGGATAGGCGCGGCGGCCAGTGATGAAGTCCTGCGGGTTTTGGCCTATCTCCCCTTGGGAATTCTCGCCTTTGCGCAAGGGGAAATCCGCTGGTCTTGGCTCGTGGGGGTCTATGGGTTTCACTTTTCCGCCCGCCTTTTGACTTTGTATCTGTTGCAGGCTTCGCCTGGAAAAATCATCTTCGGCCTTCGGGTCATTGACCGGAGCGGCGAGCGTGGGCGGCGAATTGCCGAGTGTCCTCCCCGACTGTCGCAGTGTTTGATTCGCACCCTCGCTGACGATCTTTCCTTGGTTCTGGGGTGGGGCACGCGCGCGCTGTTGCTTTGGCGCTTCGATCGAACTCATCCCTCGGATTGGTTTGCGGACACGCGGGTTGTCCAATTGGCTCGAAGGTCGGGTCTGCCCCGGCGCCATTGGTGGTCCGGCGCTGTATTAATTCTCTATCTCTCCGCCCTCGGTCTGGCCGGGTCTTTGGATCGGCTTCAGACGATGGACTGGAGCCGCGAAGGAATTTCTCTGCATTCTCGACAGCCAGAAGCCCGCTTTGACAAAATAAGAGAATATGAAACGGCTCGCGGAAAATATGAAACGGCTCGCGCCGTGGGCGCAGGTTTTTCGTCAGGAGTTGATTCGTCGGCCATTGCTCGTGGCCCTCTTGTTTGTCGGCACGTCCTGGTGGGCGATTTCGGCGCTGGTCCTTTATTTTGAATCGCAAGCACCGGATCACAATATCAATTCCTTCGGTGATTCGCTTTGGTGGGGTATCGTCACCCTTTTGACCGTCGGGTACGGCGATAAATATCCTGTCTCGGCGGCCGGTCGAATCGCGGCGGGTTTCCTGATGGTGTCCGGTGTTGTCGGCATCGCCATCGTGACGGCTAAAATCTCTTCATTTTTTTTGGAAAGAGCGCTGCGTGAAAGGAGAGGGTTTGTGGACACCACCCGTTTGCGGAACCACTTTGTCATCTGTGGCTGGAAAAACGAAATGGCTGAATTCCTTCAACATGTCCTGGGCTCAAACCGCAGCCTGCGGGACGAAGATATTGTCCTGCTCAACAATGCCGCCGAGGACATGTTTGATGCCATTCGTGAAACTCCGGCACTGAAAAAAATCAAGATCGTCAAAGGCGATTTTTTTTCCGAAATGAATCTCCGCAAGGTCGAACCGCAGCGGGCCAGGAAAATTTTGATACTGGCGGACGCGACACCCAATGCCAAGGGGGAAATTCCCACCATTACCGAGGCCGACGCGCGAACGATCATGGCCGCCATGACTCTGAACAACCTGGCTCGGGGAACGCCGGTGGCGGCCGAACTTTTGGATCCGCAAATGGAGAGTTATTTGCGACTCGCGCAAGTCAACGAAATCATCTTCAGCCGGGATTACACCCGGATGATCGTCGCCTTGGCCTCCACCGGGACCGGTGTCACCAATGTCTTTCACGATCTGATCAGTTCAAAAAGTCCTCACTTTATCGGCACCGAAGCGATCGCCGAGCAGTTTGTGCGTCACAAATATGGGGACTTGGTTCAGTATTACTTGCAAAATCGCACCGGGGTTGAATTGATTGGTCTTCTTGAGTACTCGGGAAACAGTCACGAGGCCAAAGAAAAAGCCCTCCGGCGTGCCCAACACACCACCAACATTAAGGAGCTGGTGAGCAACCTGAACGCGGTGAAAGCGATGAGGTTCAACCAGCCGAAGTTTTGCTTGCCCGCCGATTATGTGATTCAAGAAGACACGATGGCCATTGTGATTGAAAACCGCGGGGAGATCCATGTCGCCTGAAGCTTCCCAGGACTTGACCGACCGGATTCTGACGGTGTCGAGGGTGGCCCTCTTTGCCGAGCTCAAGGACAACCCCGAGGCTTTGCTGAGCCTTTGCCAAATCATGGACACGCGGCAATGGCCCCAGGGGCATCAGTTGATTCGGGAGGGGGACACCGGCGATGAACTCTATATTTTGGTGGAAGGGCAGGTGAGTGTCCTGCGCAAAACTCCCGACGGGGAAGATTTCAAAGTGGCCATTTTAAGACACGAAATGACGCCGGCCCTCGGGGAAGGGGGGCTGATCACGTCGGACGCGCGTTCGGCGACCGTCGTTTGCGACGTGAAATCCAGCTTCTTGGTTTTGCACCGCAAAAAATTCGAGGAATTTTCCAAGGTTCACCCCGAGTGGGCGATCGCGATTCTACAAAAGATCGCGATCATCTTGATGGGACGGTTGAAGCAAGTGAATTTCGATTTGATGCTGCTTCACCAGGCCTTGATGCGGGAGATACGGGGAGCGTAAGCGGGTGTGAAAAATAGATTTCCGATTCAATTGAAGAGCCAAAAGTTATCTTTCTTTCGAAATAAGGAGATTACAC
>PSRN01000250.1 GCA_003176075.1 Bdellovibrio sp. | reverse complement strand
TTTTCGCAGACACCCGTGGCGGCTCCGCCGCCCACGCTAGCAAGAATACCCATATTGAAACACTCATTAGCTAAGATTGAAGAACGGATGCAAAAAAATCAAAAACCTTTTCTAAAGTCCGATACAATAAATATCCGATACGGTAGATATATGAAGATCTTAACGTGCGGTTCCAGTCCGCTATGCTTGCTGTCTAATGATATTTTATCTTATTTGGAGGGGTATCTAAAGCAAACTTTATTCAGTCTGCCGGCGATGACAATTCTGGGCGCTTACGTCCTCGGAGAAATTGTCCTTTTGCAGCTTGATGCGCGCTTGGACTATGTCCACAAGGGCAGGCAAAAAAGGGCAAGTATTTTTAGCGGCGACATAATATGGGACATCCTTCCGAAGGAGATCCTTCATTCGCCATCTTTCAAAATGGACTTGGAACTATTTATTTCCAATGCACTGTTGTATTCGGTGTTTGCCATCCTGTTTTTCGATATCAACGCAATTGCTTATACAAAACTGTTCCATCCGATAGTGGTAAACGCATTGAACTTTTGTTTTGGAAAGGTGTTTAACCCTCTTCCACATACAACGTTTACGGTCATTGCATTTTCGCTTCTGTTGATGATTGCCATGGACTTTGGATTTTACGTTCAGCACCGTCTTGCACACAAAGTCAAATTCTTTTGGGAATTTCATAAGGTCCACCATTCCGCGACGACTCTCAATTTTTTTACAACCTATCGTGCGCACATATTTGATAAACTATTTTCATTTGCATTCAAAGGTGCCGCCGGCGCCTGCGTAGTGGGTGTGTTTGATTATTTTTGTAGTGGGCGTCCACACGACTTTCTGATCTATGAGATTCCCATATTTGCAGTGATTTCGGCTGGGGTCATGATATTGCAACACTCCCATGTTTGGTGGTCATGGGGTAAACTGGAAAATATCTTTTATAGTCCGGCGATGCACATTATCCACCACAGTAAAAATCCAATTCACTTTAATAAAAATTTAGGCTCGGTCTTCAACTTCGATAAGATTTTTGGCACTTATTATAAACCGGCGGAGCTCCCCGAAAATATAGAAATTGGAATGGTGGACGATGTCGACTGGGAGTCACTATCTCTATATCAATATTTCATCCGTCCGATTAAGAGGGCCATTGGTGCGCTGGGGAGTTACTTCTTGCGCTGAAACAGGGACCCCACGAGGGTCTTCAGATCCTGATTGAAGATATCCTGCTTCGGTTTATTTGAAGCCGCCAGAACAGCCATTTCCCGGCGCGCCGGCAGGAAACTTCCGTCCATGGCCGCCGCCTTCTCGAAATTTTTTCGCGCCTGCTGGGTATCACCTTTGGCCTTTTGATAAAGACCCGTCACATAGTGAAATAGCGCATCGAATTTGTCTTCCGGAGCCACGCTCAACATGTCAGCTTCCACCTCCTTAAGGACTTGGCCGCGATTGGGCGCGTTTTCCGCATTTCCCAATTTGGCCCAGATCAAGTAGATGGGGACCTTGTCGAATTTGGGGTCCAGCTTATGGACCCGCTCCAAAATCTTAAGGGCTTGTCCGAAACTTGCTTTATTCAAATGACCCTTGGCTTGCTCAAAGAGGTTCGAGGACTTGATTTTATTTTCGATTTCCTGTTTAGCGAGTTCATCCTTCAACTTGAGGTGAGATCCCGTCCGAACGGTTTCATAAGTGTTTTCCGCCTGTTTTTTGATTTCGCCATAGACTTGGGCGAGAACCTTGTCCGTCGGCGGCCGTCCCAATAAAAGCATGAACTCATTGAACACTTGCATCGGATTCTGCTCGGAAGCTGTCGTCATTCGCACCATTAAATCGTAGATTTCAAGCTGGTTCTTGCCATGAAATTGCTGTTGCACATTCTTGATATGCTTTTGCTGGTCAGCCAAGGACCGCTCCTGCGGCTTTTCCCGCATGACGATCACGCCCGCGCAAATCAAGAAATGAATTGACTTGAGCAAGGTCTCTTCGGGAATTTCCGACTTTTCAAGAAGTTCGTTGAGCGACGTGGTGTTCAGCGCCTCCTCAATAAGGGTCGGTGAATTGACCAGCAGTTGACTGGAAAACGCCGGGTGGTTCAGCCGGAAGTGAGGTCCCTTGACCAGGATTGAATTTCCCCAAGGGGTAAAATGAGCTCGCAGCCAGTCAACCGTGACTTTGGATGCAATCCAGTCATGCACGAACTTCAGCAGAATCGTCTCGTCAACTCTTGGCTTGGTCAGTTCAACCTCGCTCGCGACAAAATTGACTCTCAGGGTTTCATCAAGAATGGTGCGCGACAAACGGATGGACATTTGGTTGGCGAGCACAATTTCAAACCCGTGGGGACTGAGCATTTGCGACTGAATCAAGCGTTCTCCAATCCGCTTGGAGCTCTTCATGGAGAGCACGGATTCAAGATCATCGGGCAAAATGAAACCGCTTTCTATCAACAGTTTGCCGAGATGGGTTTTTGAGTCTTCAAGGTCCACGTGGACAATAAAGCCGGAGGAAAAAGTAATACCGGAAACGCGATCGTCCGGTGAAATGATATTTAAATGACCCGAAATCCTGGAGCTCTGAAGAAAAAGATAAATAAAGGGCAGGTCAAACCCATGCAAATCCTCCAAAAGCTCGACGACTCGCCGGTATTCCCGCGCTGTCATATTGGGATTGTTGTAGACCGAATAAAGAGCCTTGCGCGGCGAAGGGCCTTTCCCCAACTGCTGGAAACTCCCCAGGGAGGTCTTCAATTCCTCAAGATCGAAAGGTTTTTTCAAGAACGCAACGGCTTGCGTGGCACGAATGGATTCTTTCATGAAATGGGGCTCGACAAAAATTCCGCTCATCAAAATGACATCCATCACCGGAGCCGGAAACTGCTTGCGGATCGACTGAACGAAATCCACGCCGCTTTCCCCGGGGAGAAGACAGTCCACGATCATCAATTTGATCCGGTGTTCTTTCAGCCAGGACCTGGCTTCTTCGGTCCGCTGGGTGACGAGGACCTCAATTCCCAACTTCTTGAGATAACTCGAAATCGACGAAGCGATCGTTGCATCATCCTCAACAATGACAACCGTAGGAGCCAAGGAACCCCTCCTTGAGCCAAGTCGGTGCCTTCGGCACCTCCACAGACTCTCATCGGCCCGTCCGTAAGACTTCTAAACAATTACTTTTTCAAAAACTTGAAATATTTGGCTTCGACGACGTCCATTTCCATAACGTGACCTTGGTCGTCCTTGACGATGGGAATTTTAAGGTCCCCGTTGGAATTGAATTCATGCCCCAGACGGAAAAGATAGCTTTTTTCGGAGCTGGACTCTTCACAATAAAAGGGAACAAAAAATGAGTTGACGGTTGCCCGACCTGGCAGAAAGCCTTGGACCATATTGATTTGGTCGACGATGATTTTCGGACACTCATGGTAGGTCACCGCGGCGGCGGTGGCGCCAATCCATTTGATCCATTCACGAATCCCGCAGGAATTGATGCTTTTGATGTCGGCGAGATGAAGGTCGATTTTTTGTGCCCCTGTCAACATATACTGACCAAAGTCAACGTCCTCATCGATGGTCCCGCCCATCTTGATCGCCCAATCATTCCCCTTCTTATTGATGGTGATTTCAAATTTTCCCATTACGTTCCTCTCCAATCGAGATTACCTCAATGATGGCGACAAGCAAATGAAAGTTCTTTTGCTGGCCTCGGCCCACCTCCGCAGACGCCACGGGCTAGATTAACCACTAACCCTGGGCGCCACCATGAACCTCTATCATAAAAAAAGTGATGTCATCATGAAGCATCGCTTTCTGCCGGTGCTTTTCAAACGATCCTGTCAGTCGGGTCACGGCTTCATCAATCGGCGGAAAATCTTTGTTCGCTTCGAGCACGGCCTTGATAAAGTTCCTTTCTCCCCAGGGTTCATTCGCCGGGTTTTTGATATCCGGAATGCCATCCGTGTAAAATAAAATGCGATCGCCAGGCTGTAAATTGATGGTCGTCTGCTTATATCGCGATTGGCGGTTTTGTCCGAGGCGGGGGTTGTTGACGTCATTGAGCGGAATCAAATCCTTCTTGCGAGGGGGTTGGTCGGAGCGCCGGATAAGGTAGGGACTTTCATGGCTGGCGTTGGAGTAAATCAATCGATGAGTGACAGGGTCGTAACAACCCAAAAAGAAGGTCATCATGATTTTTCCCTGCGACACATCGAATATCGACCGGTTGAGCAGATCCAGCGCCGTCGCCGGGTCGACCTTCAAATTCTCAATCACCGTCGAAGCTGACTTGGCGGCACTGGTGATCAAGGCCGCCGGCGCCCCGTGGCCGGTCGCATCACCGATCCACAAAAAAACTTTTCCGTCGACCCAATTGTAGTGCCACCAATCCCCGCCGATCTCGCTCGCCGGCTCGTAGTAACCAAAAACTGAAAGATCTCCGATGCGGGCTGAAACCGGGGGAAAAAGCGTTTCTTGCACCGTCTGCGCCGTGCGGAGCTCCGACTCCATACGGGCTTTTTCGGCGGTCTCCATCATCAACCGCGAGACTTCAGCCGCCATCTTATTGAAACTTTGCGCCAGACTGCCCACCTCGTCGCTCGAGTCCACGTTCACGCGGATATCAAATTTTCCTTGCGCCACTTTCTGCGTGGCTTGGAAAAGTTGGGTCAGCGCGCTGGTGAGGTTCTTTGAAGCGATCAAGCTGATGACCAGGGTCGCGCAAATCAGCAGCGCGAAAAAAATCAAAGATTTTCGCAGCAAGATTTGCACGGCTTCGAGAGCGGCTTTTTTCGGCACGGTCGAAACAACAAAAAGATTTCCGTATTGAACGGGGGCGTAAGAGATCAACAAAGCCTCATTGTGTTCATTATTCACCTCTTCCGTTCCGGACTGGCGGCGCTGACCGCCGGGCGTGGGCGGCGGAGCCGCCACGGGTGTGGCACTCAAAAAACTGACGGGAATCTGCGCTGTCAAATAAGTCCTCTCAAACTCCGGCGGCCCCATCATGATCAATCCTTTTTCATCGATCAAATAGTTTGATGCGCTTCCGGGCGCGCGAAAGGAGTCGGCCAAATCCTTGCCGTCCATCAAAATCAAGAACACGAGCGGTTTCGCCGGCGCCGGCATGTCCAGCTTTTCAAGCAGCACCACTCTTTCATCGCCAAACGGGACGATCGCTGTTCGTCGGTTGGCAACCGCCTTTTCAGTGACGAAAGGGCTCTTCACGATGGACTCGGCCTCGGATTCGCTGGCCAGCGTGGGCGGCGAAGCCGCCACGGGCACCAGCCCCGACCGGGCGACAAATCCTTTTTTGATCAACTGCCCGTCCTCAGCCAACTCACAAGCGGCGATCCAGCGGACAGGGCTTTCTGCTGTTAACAGCAATTGCGACAAACTCCCGAATGAGCCCTTCTCAGCCCAGTCCTGCAAAACCGGACGAACTGAGGCCAAGACCGAAGTCCAGTTGGTCGTTGTTTGCAGCGCCAAGGTCTTGGAAATGGATGAAGTTTCCTCAAAAACGTAAGCCAATTTGTCGGACTGAAACACATCAATGGCGATGGCCAAATAAGCTCCCAAAACGATCAGCGGCAGGAGCGTTAAAATTAACAAGAACTTGATTC
This sequence comes from Bdellovibrio sp., assembly GCA_003176075.1. Taxonomy (GTDB): domain Bacteria; phylum Bdellovibrionota; class Bdellovibrionia; order Bdellovibrionales; family Bdellovibrionaceae; genus PSRN01. Next base: position 5,556 of record PSRN01000250.1, on the reverse strand, counting down.
GAAGGGATAAAGATTGGGGACGGCTCATGAGCCTTCTATTGTGCCGTCTTTTTGCCTGATTTGTCGAGAGGATTGGACCTAAGGCGGTGTCGTTTGCCTGCCAAAAATCCGAAGAGTTTTTAGCAAGTTAATATGATTAAGCAGTACGACACGAAAGAACGAATTCTTGTCATCGGCGCGCTTCTTATCGCCATCCTACTGCTTTACCTTTTACGCCACGAAAATTTCTTTGAAGATTTAACCAACACTGACTCACGCAAAATCGGCGAGGTGACCTGGGTCGAGAACGATGTCCGCTACAAAGCCAACCGTGGCTTTCAATGGCGAAATTTGCAACAGCGCCGAACCCTTTACTGGGGTGATGGCGTCTTCACGGGCAAAGCCTCCAAAGCGCACGTTGTCCTCAACGACGGCAGCGAGATCGATCTGCAGGAGAACTCCCTGATGATCTTCAACCCCTCGCAAAAGGAATTGGCGCTCAATCTGCAGTTCGGAACATTCAAAGGCACCCTCACCGTTGAAAATAAACTCAAGATCAACACCGGATCAGGAGAGATGATCGACTTATCCGGAGAAAGCGCCACGATCGAAATCGGACGTGACCAGGAAGGGGAACTCGCGCTCAAGGTCATGAGCGGGGAAATTCGCACGCCGGCTGGCGTCTTCGATCAGGGCAAGTCAACCAAGCTCAAAGCCGCGCTCAAAGACAAAGCCGACACGAAGGCGGTCGAAAAACCAAAGGCCTCGGCGACGCCCAGACCTTCACCTTCGCCCTCGCCTTCCCCCTCCCCCTCCCCCACACCACCGCAAAACGTGGTGACCTGGTCCGACGAGAAGATCGGCGAGCAGACGATCCCGGTGGACGTGGACAATCAAGTCCTCCACCCCGCCAAAGTCGATTTGAAATGGCATCGCGCCAAAGAAGTGAAGAAGGTGGTCTTGCAGATCGCCCAAGATGAAAATTTCGAGACCGAGACAACAAGGGCGGAAATTTTCAGCGACAATTACACTTTCGAGACCGACGAGCCGGGCTCCTACTTCGTTCGGGTCAAATCGGCCGGCGACGAACAAGCGCCCTGGAGTTCAGTTCACAGCTTCAACATCAAGAAGGGAGCCGTCCCCACCATGCCGGCTCCGGTGGTGCAGGAGAAGCATCACGTCGTTGACGGTCAGACCGTCACGGAGGCCAAGATCGAATGGAAGGGTATCGCGAACGCGCCACAATACCTCCTCGAGACGTCGCGCTCGACGGACTTCAGCGAGGCCAAAAAGATTAAGACTCCCGCCACCTCCGCCGTGATCAAAGATTTCAATCGTGGAAAAACGTACTTTCGGGTTCACGCCCTGACACCCGGTGGAAGAATCGGGCCGGCGAGCGAGCCTGGTTGGATCGACGTCAACCCCCGTCCGGCCAAGATTGAACCCATTCCCGAGCAGAGAGTCCTCGGAAAAAATCCGACGGATCCACCCAGCGTCATCGAACTCAAAGTCAAGTGGTCCGACCTCCCCATCGCCAAAGGCTACGAACTGCAAATTTCCAAAAATCCCGATTTCGTCGGACCTGGAAAATTCAAGACTTCAAGTCCCTTCGGTTCATTGAAAGTACGCGATCCGGGAGATTACTATCTGCGGGTGCGCCCCTTGGATGTGGACCTCAATCCGCTGGGCGATTTCTCCACGCCGGAGAAGGTGACTTATGTTTACCGCATTCCGCTGGCGCAGCCGAAACTGGTCGAACCCGCCGACCACATGACGATGTTTTTCCAAAGTTCCGACGGGCCTTTTTACTTCACTTGGAACGCAGTTAAACAGGCCGAATGGTACACCATTGAAGTGGCTACGGATCCTGATTTCAAACAGATCGTGACAGCACAACGGTCCGAGGCGCCCAAATACCTTTTCAACGCGGAAATCAAACAAACCCAGATTTATTGGCGCGTGAAGGCTTACAATTCAGAACGTGAATCGAACTGGTCAGAGACCAGGGCCTTGAAGATGTTTTCAGGCCGGAGGGCGACGGAATGAACTTCTCGGCCAAGATCTTCGACACGCTCTTGGAACCCGTCTTTATACTAGACGCCGCGGGTGCCGTCACCTATTGCAATGAGGCCGCCTCTATCATTACGGATATCAGCGCCCGGAAAGTTGTCCGATCCAAAATGAAACTTTTGGAACTGGTGCAGTTTGAAGGTCCAGTCCAGGCCCTGATAGATATTGAAAAAGTCACCGATCCCACGGCTTACCAAGAAATTTCCTTCACCACCGGCTCGGGTCGGACGGGTCGGGTTCAACTGACGGTGCAGCGGATCGGTCCTGAAAGCGCCGCCGCCTCCGCAGCCCAAGTCGGTGCCTCTGGCACCTCCGCAGACGCCTCGGGCAAGAATTGGCTCGTGTTTTTCCGCGACGTCACGCTCGAGGAAACCCTGCAAAGAAAGTACCGCGGTGAACTGGAAAAGAAAGAAAACGTCATCCGCGACCTTGAGGTGGCCCAGGCCAAACTCGAAGATTACTCGCGCAACTTGGAAAGCATGGTGCTCGATCGGACAGCCCGGTTGTCGACCTTGAATTCACAGATGAAAGCCCTCCTGGACAGCCTGGAACAGGGCTTTTTGATTTTCGATCGAAACGGAAAATGCCTCGATATCGTTTCCCGGGCCTGCCAAAAGATTTTTATGACTGATCCGCGTGGTCGGCCGATTGGTGAAATCCTTCGGCTGGAATCCAAACCCCTGGCGGCTTTCAATAAATGGATGGCGGCCGCTTTTGCCGATTTGCTACCCTGGGAAGACATGGCGCCTTTGGCCCCGGCCACTTTTCATCATCCGCTGGAAAAGCAAATTTCCTTATCTTACTATCCCTTGCGCAACGATCAATCGGCCATTGACGGGATTGTCCTCGTCGCGACGGATATCACCACCTTGGTGGAAGCACAAAGAACCGCAGAAGTGGAAAGATCTTACGCCAAGATGGTACTGCAGATCGTCCGACAAAAGCGGCAAATTCAAAATTTTGTTTATGAAGGGGAACGCCTCATCGCCGATACTCTGATGCTGACAGGCCAGCATCAGCCCGCCTTTGACGAGGCCTTCCGCTGCCTGCACACCCTCAAAGGGGGCGCCGCCTCCTTTTCAATCGGCCCCTTGGTCGAGGCCGCTCATACCTGCGAGGAGATCCTTTTGCAGTGGAGAGACAACCCGAACGAGGAAATTCTGGCTCAATTGCGGATAAAAACCCAGGAACTTCCGCGCCTTTTGGAACAGTTCATTGACGAGTTTAAGCAAATTTCGGGCAAGAGCCTGAGACAGGATACCACCCGGGAAGTCTCGAACCGGCAATTGACCCAATTTTACCACCAACTGTCCTCGCAGCCCGAACTCCGCAAGAAATTCCTGGAAACATTTCTTTTTGAAACGGCCGAGGAAATCTTCCGATCCACTGACGACCTCTTGTTCAAAATCGCCTCCGACTTGGGAAAACAAGTGTGCCCGCTGGAAATCGAGCCCGCGGAATTTTTACTTTGGTCCCGGCCCTACAAACGCCTCTTCTCGACCTTTGTTCATGCTTTTCGCAATTCGCTCGGCCACGGCATCGAGACAACAAAAGAAAGAGAAGACGCAAAAAAATCCCCTTGGGGCCGGGTCGGCCTGCACATTCAACGAACGAGCCCAGACACAGTGCGATTCATCATCTGGGATGACGGACGCGGCATTGACCCCGCCCAGGTGCGGAGAAAACTTGCCGAGAAAGGGATCCCTCACGAATCAAAGAGCGACGAAGAAGTCATCCAGCAGGTGTTTGAAATTTCTTTTTCGACGGCGGACACGGTCACTCAACTCTCCGGCCGGGGCGTCGGCATGGATGCCATCTTGTCGGCGGCCCGGGAACTGGGCGGCACGGCCCGCGTTGAATCCGAGCCAGGCCTCGGTTCGCAGCTCATCATTGAAGTGCCATGGCTTGAAGAGGACCTTTAGGGCCTGGCACCTTTTAAGAAGCCTTGCCAAGTTTGTTCCATACAGCCTTCAACTTATCTTCGAAGGCCTTGGCGGCAAAGGGCTTAACGATATACTGGCTGACTCCCGCCAGGATGGCTTCGGTCACTTGATCCCGCTCCGACTCTGAGGTGAGAAGGATAAATGGAAGACTTGCGAATTCATCGGAAGCCCGCAATTGCTTGAGCAGCTCGAGGCCTGTCAACTTGGGCATATTCCAATCGCAGATGACGAGTTCCACGGGCAGCCCCAGGGCCATTGCATTTTCAATGACGGTGAAGCCAGCCTGGCCGTCACCGGCCTCCAGTACATTTTTCATTCCCAAAGCCCGAAGTTGACTCTTCACGAGGTCACGGATCGTGGGCATGTCATCTACAACTAGGATCTTGGTATTCTGGGGAAACATTCTTGTTTCCAGTGTGAACCGATCGCCCATACCTGCCAACACGTCCAGAGTCCAGTTTTCCCTTGAACGCCAGAATACGGCCTAGTCAGCAGGGACTCCAGATTGCCGCAGAAGAAGCATTGACATCGCGCCAAAGACCCTGATAAGCGATATGTTTCATTTGCAGTTTGATTCGAGGTTCCCATGGCAAAAAAGAATGCGCGGTTGATTATCACTCTTGAATGCACTGAAGCCCGAGCGGAAGGGAAACCGCCATCGCGCTATACGACAACGAAAAATCGAACCAAGACCCCGGGGCGCCTGGAGAAGAAGAAGTACAATCCTTTCCTCCGTCGCCACACTCTTCATCGCGAAACCAAATAATATCATTTGAGATAATATCATTTGAGACCGACGACGCAGGCAACGAAGGTTCATGAAGACAGCGTGGGCGGCGAAGCCGCCACGGGTGTTCATCTGGGAGTTCCATGATCCTCACGGATAGCGAGATTCTTGATCAAATCAATCAGGGCAGTATTGTCATTGAACCTTTTCGCCGTGATCGACTCGGTTCCAACTCCTACGATGTTCATTTGGGGAAAACCTTGGCCTGCTACCGTGATCGTTGCCTGGACGCTCGAACGCACAATACAGTGGAGACTTTTGAAATTCCTCCCGTGGGCATCGTTTTAAGACCTGAGATGTTTTATCTGGGTGTCACCGAAGAATATACAGAAACTCATCAGCATGTTCCCTTTCTGGAGGGGAAATCGTCAGTCGGGCGCCTGGGTATTGATATCCATGCGACGGCGGGAAAAGGTGATGTTGGATTCTGCAATTATTGGACTCTGGAAATTTCAGTGAAGCAGCCGGTGCGGGTCTACGCCGGAATGCCCATCGGCCAGCTCATTTACTTTGAAGTTCGCGGAAAACTTCTGACTCCCTACCACCGCAAGGCTTCCGCCAAATACGCCGACCGCTCCCCCGTGCCGGTGGAGTCCATGATGTGGAAGAATTTTGAAAAGTGAGCGTGGGCGGCGCAGCCCAAGTCGGACGGGCTTAGGGCTTGCCAAATAATAAGTTGTACTTTTGAGCTTGGTCTTTTTGCTTCGAATCTTTGTTGGACCGCCCTCGAAGTAGCGCTGGGGCTACATCTTCGGTCGGTCCGCCTCGATCGAACCA
>PSRN01000265.1 GCA_003176075.1 Bdellovibrio sp. | reverse complement strand
GACGGCCCGTCAGGTGGCCATCTTCAACTCAGCTTGTTAACCGTTTGGTTGCACTGGAAACTTTATTGCGGGTGCCTAAACTGAGAAGGTGGTCGCCAAAGGTGATCCGACCAATACCCACTGTCTGAAGGCCTATTGGTGTATCTATGGCCTTTTCGAAATCCTTGAAAAATTGTCGCCACTGCCGGGGAACTCCAGTTTCATCCTTCTCACCGTGGATCCTCTGAACCGCCCAATCAAGCATGTTGTCGACATCCAGAGCATCACCGTACTTTCCAGCCTTTCCCAATTCAGAAACTCGTCCGCTGTAGACCAAAAGCTCATCTCTTTCGTCTCTGATGTTGGCTACCAGCCGAGTCGAAATTTGTTCGAAGAACTGCCTGACAAATACCGTCGTCAGCGCCCGGCTGGATCTGACCCATGGCCCTAAGGTCTTTGATCTGAACAGAGAATTTCTCAGTCTTATTACAGAGGGGCCTAGGATTCCCCAATTGGTTTCGCGAACTTCGAATTCAGGAAGATCGGCCAAAAGATGAGCCACCATCGCAAGCTTCAAGGGCGATCGGCTCCATGTGCGAAGCCAAACTTTTGTTTCCTTGGAGGCAAAATCATCCAAAGCAAGGATGTTGCCGACTATGGGAAGTAATTCATCGAGATTTCTTCCAAGCATGATGTTCAGACCGCCGACATGTTCATGATTCTCAAAAACCTTCTTGAGCATGGAGCGATAGCGACCCGTGCGTTCCCATGAACGTGCTCTTGCAATGATGGCGAGCAGCTGCATGGCTTCGTCAGGCGCGGCTCTAATCAATCTTTGGAGTGCCTCCGCTTCACGGTGGAGTGATTGGGCTTCCGGATAATCTCTCCAATGGTCGCGCTGAGGGACCCGAGAACCCGACGTTGAAGCTTTCGATTGGCGTGCATCGCTCGCGTTAACCACCGAGCAAGGCAGCGCCTTTACAAGAAACGAAAAAAAACAGCCGCCAATCGCAATAAGAAGAAATAAAAACCTTGGGTTCACTTGATCCTCAGCAAGTTAGGATGCCTTTGCAACGGGATGAAGAATATCACAGACAGCGGAAAGACTTAAAGCTTCACAGATGGTGTGCATTTGTTACAAATGATGGTTACTCGCGCGCAATCTGGTTCGCGACTTCAATGGCCCTATCCATATCCGGCAGCGGGTCACGGCACGCCATCATTCGCGGTCAGGGATGTTCGAGAAAGTATTCAATAACGGAGTAGCGATTGAGCAGCCCGTTGGTAATGATGGTTTCGATGTGACCCGTTTTAAACTCAGCAATCCGCTCCGCTCCCGAAACTTTCTCAAACAGAACCTGTTGCGCCGAAGGTACGGATTCGTCCTCAAGGGCCACGACCGCACCGACTCTTTTCCTTTTTAGCCGGGAGCCGAAATAGAGAGGATCAATGTGAACACGGTCGCGGACCTGGTTTTTGTATTCGCTGATGTCCCAGCCAAATTTTCGCATCCGTTTTTCTCGAATGTCGGCAATGGTGGAGACGTTACTTTCAGCAAGGATCTCCGCCATGCCAGCACCCGCAACGACGAAAAAGCCCGTCCTGATTGCGGGTTCAACGGCAAGAGCTACCGCACCAGATAATCCACCGGCGCTGGTTCCAAGAATCCCAATCTTACCGGACATTCGTTTGACAATTTGACGAATCGCGGAGACGGCCTTTCGAGCGGCGTCATCCTGCGATTCGAGGGCCGTTGTCAACGGAAGATCAACAAGCCCCTTGTCCCACTCCACGATGACCCAAGACTCAATACCGAACCGGCAAAAATCAATGCCAAAGGATTCGTCCAACAAGTTGGACCCACCAATCGGCGGCACAATCAGCACGCTTTGGCTCGTCTTGCGGTCCGGATTCCTGTAAACATGAAGAGAAATCGTTCTCTGATGTTGCGTCACGGGATCCTTCGACAACAAGTAAACATTGTTCATCTCGCAGGGGGGATCATCAAAGCCGAAATGGCCGACGAGTCGCGAATCATAGGAAAACCCCCGATTCAGAAGTTCTTCGGCCACCTCGGTCGGATCAGTGTTGGGATTGGCCGTCGCCAAGGCAGAGCTGCCAGCGACTGCGAATAATGCGAAAAATCCGAAAAATACAAATATCCACTTTGGCATTGTTCTCCCCCTCCGTTTTTCAGCAACCAATCGTTCAGTGAAAAAAGCGAAATAGCAAGCAATTAACAGGCTGAGCTAAAAGCTTGCAGCGCCAATGGCGCCGACGGTCCGCGCATTCAGAAGTGCGACCACGACGATCTTTGGCCTGGCCTGGCCTGGCCTGACCTGGCCGAGCGTCCTCGATGAGCAGCCCTAGCCTTGTGGCTCCAACGGCCACCTTGTTACCCTTAAGATTGTTACCCTTGAGATTGTCAATTGCCAGAAGGTGGAGGGGGCCATCGGAGCAACGATCTGGTTCGTGGCATTTGCGATCGGCTTCCTCACGGCTGGACTGAATTCTTCGGCCAGCTCCACACCCATCCTTCTTTTTCAGCGCCACCGCCCACGCCTCACGGACACACAAACCCGGGTGCCAGGCGACCTGACGGTCATCAAAGCCAATGGTCTTGCGCCAAATCAGCGATACTCAATGGTTTTGACCTTGAACTTAGGTTCTCTACTCTTATCCTCAAACGCGCTTTTCACCGCCGATTCCGAAGGAACAATTGATACACGTTCGGCCGTTCCCCTGGCCGGAACATATACTCATCCAGATCCAGACGGTCTGTTTTGGTCCATGGGCACCGTTTACAACGACCGGCCACCAGGACAGTCACCCATTTATCGTCTGACATTGAAAAAAGAAAACACGGTTCTTGCAACCGCCACTCTCCCACTCCGATACACCGACAGCGACGTCCGACAAATTGCCCTGGAAGAAGAGACCACTGGCCTTGTCGGAACGCTCTTTCTACCCCGATCAGACGAGCCACTCCCAGCGGTCATCACCTACAGTGGTTCTGAAGGCGGCACGACAACCGGGGAGATGCAGGCGGCGGCCCTCGCCCGAGAGGGCTTCGTCGGACTCGGCATTGCTTACTTTGGCGCGCCTGGCGTTCCCGACCAGCTGGCGGAGATTCCCTTGGAGTATTTCCAAAGGGCGATCGATTTTCTGCAAAGTCTCCCCGAAGTTCAGCCTGAAAAGATCGCGGTCATGGGTCCTTCGCGAGGCGGTGAGCTGTCTCTTCTGCTGGGCGCCACGCTTCCGCAAATCAAAGCCGTGATCGCGCTGGTGCCCAGTCCTTACCGTTGGGGAGCCAACATTGACTCCACCACTCCGACTCCGGCGTGGACATTCGCCGGCCTCAACTTGCCGTTCTTGGATCCGGTGGGAGACCTGGTCCCCGTGCGGTTAGCTGACGGACGAACGGCCTACCAAAACAGGCCCTCCTTTGAGGCGGCATTGGCGCAAACGGACCAGGCTGACGAAGCGATGAGCGCCATCGAAAACACCAACGGTCCGATCCTGATGGTCGGTGGCGATGACGACCAGGTGTGGCCCTCGTGCCGCTTCTCCGAATTGGCGATGCAACGCCTGAAAGACCACCATCACCCGTTCCATGACCAAAGCTATTGCTACAAGGGAGCCGGGCATCTTGTCGGCTCGGTGCCTTGGCTACCCACCGAGGGAATGGACGCCGTTTTTCATCCGTACATGGGAGTGCTCCTCCAAATGGGCGGAACCGCAGAAGCAGACGCCGCGGGACAAAGAGATTTTTGGACGAGGGCGGTGGGGTTTTTGCGCCAGCGCCTGAATCACCCACGTTAGTCATTTGTTGGGTCGAAGCTCGGTCTTAGCTTTCCCCCCCGGTACCCTCTGTTCCTGCCCTCTCTCTTGCTCCACGCGCAACTTTGCGATTTCCCTCTGAGCCTGTAACCGGAAATACCGCCTCAGTCCCCGGTCAAAAATCATAGCGAATCGAACAAAATCATTATTAGACATTAAAGAACCCCATTTGCGCTCAAGGCTTCTTGCTATTTCGGGCCTATGAACAAGTGCCTTCGGGATAAGAGCTTGGGCCGAACTTACGGCAGGGTTATCTCCTCGCCAAACCTCGTCTGGAAGATGAGTGATGATGGTTTGCAAAACTTCAAGCAGACTACTTTCAGATAATTGATCGATCTTTGGAGTTATCTCATTCAAAACGCGGTTCCACACGACATAAACTTCCTTGAGTTCTTGTCCCCCAATACGCTTAATTGACAGCCCTTCAAGGGTCTGAACAAAGGTTTTTAGCCTAGACATATCGAAGGCGATCCAATTCCAATTCCCGCGGTCAAAAGATTCATCATTGACAAATTTTTTGATATTTTGCTGCAACCGATTGATAGGGCTAGACTCCGCGTCGCCTAAAATTTCAAGAATTGATCTCATTCCATTTGCTGAAAAATTCACTTCACTCTCACCCAACATGGCATAGCGAAAGCCGGACAAACTCTCTGCAAATTGGATAAGGCTCCGTGACCCATCATCAAGAGATTCAGCGAGGCTCAAGAGATAAACAAATCCCAACTCGTTTGCTGGTTCTTCAATGAGAGAGAGCGCAAGGCGGCTTAGCAATTTTCGTGCAATATCCTGTAGAAATTCCCTATTCTCACTCTCTGCACCCTCCAGGCGGGCATTCTGTACGGCTCGCACGATGTGCCTATCTATGTCCTCTCGCATTTCCCAATCACTCACGACAGCTTCCGCGAGATTGGTCCGACGCAAAATTCCCCAAGCTTCTGAATAATCGCCAGGGTCCTGACTGCCCGCCGCGAGGTCCCGGTCAAACCAGGAGAATTTCACTTTCAGGTGTTCCACCAACGCCTTTGCGGCCTTATCGCCTAAAATTCCTTCAGTTGAAACCACCGCTCCCCGTTTGCAGACGAAACCATCGCACTCGGCGATCGGAGCGGCAAATTGCCGCATTTCCTCAATGCTGTTCCTGATCGCTGCGATCGAGATGTGAGAACTATGAACTTGAGAGCAAGTCGCCGCGCTGGCCGCATGGCCAAGGCTTAAGAGAAAAGTAAAAATAAAGGCTGTTGTATTCATGGGTTCTCCAACACCGGACTGTGCAGGTTGAACCCTAGCACTATCACAATCCCGGGAGAAGTCTCCTATGACAAGCCCGAGACCGTAATATTTACTACCGAACTGAAATTTTGACAGGAACTTTCACTTCTGACAGGAACTTGCAACTCTGAAATTCTAGAATGCCCAGTACATGCCTGTTCCCAGCGACGACGACTTGCCATCCAGCCCCATGTAGACCGATTTGCCGAAGAAGAATGGCAAACCCCAATCGAAAAACCCGCTGTTGGTGCCCCCCAAACCAGGGTCCACCGCCACGGAGTTGACCAGCGCGGAATAGGCGTCGGTCACCTGGTAGGTGACTTTGTCATTCACCGAACTGGAATTCCCAACAACGATTCCAAACAAATTGGTGGGCGAAGCGGGGCAATAGAACTGAGAAATATTCGACGACGTACATTGCGGCAAGTTGGTATCGGGGAAATAAATGGCATTGGAGCCGCTGTCGATGACCGCTCCGTACATTGTTCCAGCGAACGCGGTTCCAATTTCCCCACTGGAGTCGGCTTGAAAAAAAGTCGCCGTCGAACTTGGCTTGTTGTCTGCCTGCGTGCCAACCCCCAGGATCATAAAACCTGAAAGAGTCGCGGTGCCACTGGCGGTAACTGAAGGCAGTTGAATAATCACACCATTGTTGTTGCCGCTCGCCAGAGAGGTCACAGGATTTGAGACCTGATGATCGACAGAAACGGCCACGGGATGGCAAGTGCTTCCGGCACAAGCGAAGTACAACCCGTTGTTGGCGTTCGTGGCGCACCCGTCACCACAATCTACCGCAAACAATCCGACCCCGAGGACGCCGTTATACTTGGCGCTCACTGGATCCGTATCCGGTTGCGTGCAGTTGGAGGGAACTGTGGCGAAACTGGAGTTGATCAGCTGAATTGGAATATTCGCGGCCCGATCGTTACCATTGCCAAGAAGCACGTCCGCCGTCACCAACGAACCCCAATCCGAAGTGCCGTCCGCATAAGGCTGGCACTCCGCCAAGGGATTTCCAGAAGCGGGATCCGTTCTTGCCGGTAAGGAAAACGGGACCGCACTTGCAAAGACCCGCAATCCCTGGCTTCCCGTATCCAGCAGAATGTTGGGGATGGTCACACAGTGATTGGAGCCAGCCAATCCGCCGGCCTGGCAAACCGTCACCGAAACGCAAGGTTCATTCACCAGCTGACACCCCACGGTGATCGGCATGACGTTCGACTCGGTTCCGGCGATCGACAAGGGTGAAGCATAGGGGATGGAAGGCGCATCCAACGGTACGATCACGGGCATGGCCGGGGAGTTCGAATTCGAACCGCAAGAACCCAAGGAAAGACTCAAACCCGACCAGAAGAGGCACAAGCAGCAGAATTTCACCACGCGAGCAGGAATTCCCATTTTGAGTCCCTCAAAGAAGAAAAATCCGCTTCCATGACACCGCACCTTACGATGCCGCATCTATGATAGCAGGTTGCCGGCCCGGTTTCCTCTCCCGTCCCAAATTGATCCAAAAGCCACTCCTCTTAAGATGCGCTCTTAGGAAGCGCTCGAATGCGCCAATTCTGCTTCAAAACCGGCCGGTCGCCCCTCCAAATACGAGAATAAGACATAGGCGCAGGGAACGACGAAAAGGGTCAATATCGTCGAGGCGATGACCCCGCCCACGATCGCTGTCGCCATCGGGATGATTGTTTCCGAACCCGGCCCCAGGGCCAGCGCCTCCGGCAGGGCTCCCGCCACCGTCGCGATCGAGGTCATCAGAATCGGGCGAAGGCGGACCGGGCAGGCGGCGATCAGGGCTTTGCGCACATCCAATTTGTCGCGTTGGCGAAGTTGATTGGTGAAATCAACAAGCAGAATCGAATTCTTTTTCACGATCCCCATCAACAGAATAAAACCAATCATGCTGTAGATGTTAATCGATTGGTGGGTCAAATAAAGGGCCAGGAGGGCTCCGGAAAAGCTAAATGGCAGCGCCAACAGCACCACAATGGGATGAATGAAACTGTTGAATTGCGACGCCAGCACCATGTACGAAACCAAAATCCCCAGAAGAAGGGCCATCACTAGACTTCTCATGGATTCCTTGAAACTCTGGGCGCTGCCAGTGAGTTTAAGGAAGTAACCCGGCGGCAAAACCTTTTTTTCGATCTCGCTGATCTTACTCAAAGCTTCATCTTGGCGGTGCCCCGGCGCCAAATTCCCATAGACGGTGATGGAACGGGACCTGTTCACCCGCGAAATCAGCATCAGACTGGGTTTTGATTGAATGTCGACCAACTCCGCCAGACTCACCAACTGGCCCTGGTTGTTTTGGACTTCAATGCCCTTGAGTTGCTCCGAACGATTTCGTTGCTCGGAGCGCAGACGCACCTCGATTTCATAGCGGTGCCCCCCCATCGGATATTCGATCTGACCGTTGAGAAGCGCTCCACCCACCAAGGCATTCAATGCCTGTGTGACAGTTTGCAAGGACACGCCGTGCACCGCCATTTTCCCGCGGTTGGGAACTATTTTGTATTCCGGCATACCGTCTTCAACGTCGGTGTTGAGCTCCGTCATAATTCCGGAAGCTTCGGCTTCACTCATCATCTGATGCGCCAACTCAGTGAGTTTTTCCCAATCGGGGCCTTGAACATTGAATTCGATGGGGAAGCCGCGGGAGGGTGAAAAACCCCTCATGGACATATCTTGCACCACCACTTTCAACGGTTTGGCGATCGGACGAAGTTCTTTGCGGAGGCGGTCGATGATCTGTTGCTGGGTGGCGCTTCGTTTGTTGGCGTCCAACAGGCTGACCATGATGTTCCCCTGATTGACGGCATCGCCTCCAAAACCTCCCACAGCCGAGAAAAACCCATCGATTTCTTTTTGCGTCTTTAAATAGGCTTCAGCGCGTTTCATCGCTTCATTGGTTGAATCAAGGGAAGATCCCACTTGGCCCTTCAAGCGAATCATAAAGAAGGCCTGATCCTGCGCCGGCATCATCTCGGATGGGATAAGCTTGCCGAGAAAAAGGCTCGCGGCGAACAACAATACCGCGCTCGCCAATGTGAGCCACGGATAACGAACCAAAACAGCCAGGGCCCGCTGGTAGGCGTTGGCGCACGAATGAAACAAACGGTCGAGAAAAAGAGAGAATGTCAAGTCGGTGCCAAACTGCAAATACTGCGAACATCGCATCGGCGTCAGCGTCAACGCCTCCAAAAGAGATAACAAAACGGCGGTGGTGACGGTTACGCCGAATTGAAAGAAGAAGCGACCCATGACTCCACTCATGAAAATGACCGGCAAGAAGATCGCGCAAACAGCCACCGTGGCGGCGATGGCCGCGAACTTGATCTCCTCGCTCCCCAAAAAAGCGGCGGCTCTCTTTTTTTCGCCAAGTTCCCGGTGTCGCACGATGTTTTCAAGCATCATTATGGCGTCATCGACGACAATACCGATCGCCAAACTCAGCCCTAAAAGCGTGAACGTGTTCAAAGTGAAACCGGCAAAATAGAGAACCAGAAAAGATCCAATCACCGAGGTGGGAATGGCGAGCAGCACGTTCATCGTCGATGTCCAAGAACCTAAGAACAGAAAACAAACCAGCGATGTGAGAAGCGCGGAAAGCACAAGCGTGAAGATCAACTGATTCACGGACTGCTTGATAAAGCGGGTGGTGTCGTTGCGAATGGTTAAATGATATTGCGGCGGCACGCCACCCTCGATGGCTTTCAAACGAGCCCGAACCGCATTGGCCACCTCGACGGCGTTGGAGCCGTGCTGTTTGAGGATGCCAAGCCCCAATGCCGGCTGGCCATTGTAGCGGGAGATTCGCCGGACATCCGCCGTCCCCTCCTCAATGTCAGCGACTTCCCGGAGCTCGGTCGGCCGGAAATTGATGCCGCTGGAGCGCTTTTTGATGCGAATTTTCCCAAAATCCTCGGGGGTCGCGGCCTCGCCGCGAACGCGAACGTTGTACTCACGTTGCGAATTCTCAATTCTGCCGGCGGGTATTTCAACCTGCTCGGTGGTGATCGCTGTAAGAACGTCTGAGGCCGTGAGCTGGTAGGCCTTCAGTCTTTTCAAATCGACCCACACGCGCAACGCGGGATCCACGTAGCCGCCCAAAACGACGTCACCGACCCCCTCCACCGTCGCAAATTGGTTTAACAGTGTGTTGCGCGCGTAACTCATGAGATCAATGCTTCGCACTCCAGGGTCAGCGCTTACCGCCAACCACATGATGGGCTGATCCTCTGGATTGGTTTTCCGCACGGTCGGCGGCAAGAGTCCGGTCGGCATCAAATTTTGCACCTGCGCAATGCGATTTTGCACTTCCTGGACGGCTTCATCGATATTGCGGTTGACCTCGAACTCGATCGACAGGGAGGCCGAGCTTTGCGAAGCCGATGACCGCAGCTCGCGAATGCCATCGATCTGCATGATCGCGTCTTCGATGGGGTCCAGAACCTGCGTTTCCATCACCTCCGGCGCCGCCCCTTGCAAACTGAGGTTGACGCCAACAACCGGCATATCGACGTCGGGAAGTTGGCTGAGTCCCATGCGGCGGAAGCCGATCCAGCCAAAAGTGATCAGCGCCGCCATCAGCATCCACGCGAAAACAGGCCGCCGGATGGAAATCTCAGGCAAAGTCATCGCGCCGCCTCACCACCACCACCACCACCACCGGGGCCGGTTTGGCGCCCCGAATAGTTGGACGCCAAAGGTCGCTTTTGCTGCCCCAGCTTTTTCCAGCGCTCCACCGCCTCATCGAGTTCCTGCAGACTTTCATGGTCGGGCCGTTCGAAATAAACCAGCAAACTGTAAACGCAAGGAACGACAAACAAGGTGAGCAAGGTCGACAAGGTCACCCCACCAATGATTGAAATGGCCATGGGAACCCTGGTCTCGGCACCTGGTCCCAACGCCAGGGCCGCGGGGATAGCCCCGGCGATGCAGGCGACACTGGTCATCAGAATGGGCCGCAACCTCACCGGGCAGGCATCCAGGAGAGCATCCAGCGGGCCCAGGCCTTCGGCTCTCCGCTGGTTGGTGAAATCCACGAGTAAAATGGAATTCTTTTTTACGATTCCCATCAGCAGAATCAAACCGATCATGCTGAAAAGATTGATCGATTGGTGGGTCAAAGAAAGAGCGAGCAACGCCCCGGATAAACTGAAAGGAAGCGCCATCAGCACCGCCAACGGATGAACAAAACTATTGAATTGCGAGGCCAGCACCATATAGGCCACCGCGATTCCTAAGATGAGCGCGAACATGAGATTCGAAAAGGACTCACGGAAAGATTGCGCGCCACCCGTAATGACCACGCGGTAACCGGGTGGCAGGATTTCACTGGCCGCTTGCTCAACGGCGGTCAGGGCCTCGTCCTGGGATTTTCCTTGCACCACATTGGCGTAGATTGGAATGGCCCGGATGCGATTCACGCGCGAGATAATTTGCGGCGCGGAACTTTGACGGATTTCCGCGACATCTTTGAGCGGCACCAGTTCACCACCCGTTCCCCGGTTGTTCCAGACCCGCAGGTTGGCGAGGTCCTCGGGCCGCTCGTGTTCATTGGACCGAATGCGAATATCATAGCGATGACCTTGCTTCGGGTATTGCGTGTTGGCGGTGAATTTCTGGCCACCGATCAACGAGCTGACCTCCTGGCCCATGCTGCTGATCGAGACACCGCGGGCCGCCGCCCGGTCGCGATTCGGGATCACTTGAAGTTCCGGCATGCCGTCCTGATAATCGCTGTTGATGTCCGTGACTAAATGGGTGGAGTTCAAACGGGAAATCAGCTCACGTGAAAATTCCACCAATTTCAGCCACTCCGGCCCCTCCACGGTGAACTCCACCGGATAACCGCGGCTGGCGCTGAAGCCAGTCAATGACAGATCCTGATTAAAGATCTTCATCCCCGGCAGCAACTTTTCAAGCTCATCGCGCGACCGATCCATAAACTGCCGCTGCGTGACTGCGGGGGTGCCGCGTTCGGGCGCCGGCTTGAGGATGACATAGATATTTCCGGCATTGACAATGTCATTGCCGTTGTAATTGCCGATGGTCGTGTAAAGATCCTGGACCTCGGGCTGGCTGCGCAGAAAAGTTTCGGCTTTTTTGAAAATCTCATTCGTGGCCCAAATGGAGGTCCCCACCGGAGCCTGAATGTTCAGTAAAAACAGCGATTGGTCTTGCGACGGGATCAGCTCCTTATTGAGGGAACCCAGAAAAAACACCGAGGTGACGAAGATCAACAAAGAAGCCAGCACCACCTTCCAGCGGTGGCGCAACAACCGCACCAAAATTCGCCGATAGGATTGCGACAGGCTTTCCATCCATCGATCCATCACTTTCAACAACCAGCCCGGATGATCATGGGAGGATTGCAAGAACCGCGATGTCCGCATCGGCGTCAAGGTGAGAGCCTCAAGAAGAGACAAGAACACCGCCACCGTCACGGTGATGCCATACTGATAAAAATATTTTCCCACGACCCCTTTCATGAAAATTACCGGAATAAAGATGGCGGCGATCGCCACCGTGGCCGCCATCGCCGCGAAGGTGATCTCTTCGGCGCCTTCCAGGGCGGCTCGCAGTTTGGATTTACCCATTTCACGGTGCCGGACGATGTTCTCAAGCATCATGATCGCATCGTCGACTACAATGCCGATCGCCAGACTGAGCCCCAAAAGCGTGAACGTGTTGAGGGTAAAGCCCATAAAATAGAGGACGATGAAAGCTCCCACGATGGAGGTTGGAATCGAAAGAAGCACGTTGATCGTCGACGACCAGGAGCCCAAAAATAAATAACAAACCAGCGAAGTCAAAAGCGCCGAAAGTATCAACGTGAAATTGAGTTCGCTCACGGACTCGTGAATGAAACGGGTCGTGTCCATGCGGACATCCATATGATAACCCTTCCACAAACTCGGCTGCATCTTCGCGACTTTTTCCTTGATCAGCGTGGCCACTTGAACGGCGTTGGCGCCGTGTTGTTTAACGACCCCCAAACCCACGGCGGTTTTGCCATCAAAGCGGGAAATGGCGCGAAAATCAGAAATATCCTCGGCAATTTCCGCCACGTCTTTCAGGGGAATGGGACGGTAATTGGGCCCGCCGGCTCTGGTGCTGATGCGGATCTTGCCAAAATCCAGCGGGTTGGAGGCCTCTCCCAACACCCGGATATTGAATTCCTTTTGTGGATCTTCAATGCGGCCCGCCGGCTGTTCAATTTGTTCGGCGGTGATCGCCGCCGAAACGTCGGTCGCGGTCAATTGATTTTTCTCAAGTCTTTTGGGATCCAACCAAACCCGAAGGTTGGTGTCGACATACCCACCCAGAATAATGTTGCCGACTCCGGCCACGGTGGACAGTTGATCTTTCAAAGTGTTGCGGGCATAGAGCATCTGCTCCGATATCGCCGAGCCCCCGTCATTGGTGATCATAACCCATAAGATGGGCTTATCTTCGGGGTTGGTTTTGGTGATGACCGGAGGATAAAGTTGTGTCGGCAGCCGTTTGGCCGCCTGTGAGATGCGTGTTTGCACCTCTTGCATCGCCACGTCGATATCGCGGTTCAGATCGAATTCGCAGGTGATATTGGCAATTCCCTGACTTGAATTTGACGTCACGTTCTTAAGACCTTCGATGCCCATGACCACGTCTTCGATGACGTCGACCACGTCCATTTCCATAACTTCCGGCGCGGCGTTGTCCATTTGCAGTCCGATGTTAACCACCGGAAAATTCACATCCGGCATTTGGGAGATTCCCATGCGGCTAAAGGAAATGCCGCCAAAAACCAAGAGGGCGAACATCATCATCCATGCGAGGACAGGTCGGTAAATGGAGGTCGAAGGCAGAGACATATGATCCCTCACTCCGCGTGGGCGGCGCCGCCACGGGTGTCATTCTCGGCTGGTGGGGCCTGTTGAATCTCATTTCGGCCGCCGGTCGCCGCTTGCAATTTTAAAGCGTCGGTCTGACTGGTGATTTTCAATCGCGCCAGTTGGCGCTGTCCATCCTGATAGGTGTTGATGGCTTGCAGGACTTCGAGGTTGGTGACCAAACCGTTGCGATAATCCCGTTCCTCCACTTCATAATTCTGCTTGGACAAAGCCACGGCTTCGGCCAAACGATCCAGCTGTTTTTCGTCGGCCGCCACCGCCGCATGGAAGGTGCGAATTTCCTGTTCCGCCGTTCGCCGAACCGCCGAAAGATTCAATTCGTATTGCTTCGCGACCGACGTCGCTTGCCGGACCTGTGATTGAACAATGCCGCCGGCGAAAATGGGAATATTGAGTTGAATTCCCGCATCCCAGACTTGGAAGCGATCAAATCCGGGCCGGTCGATAAAGTAATCGGCGACAAAATCAAGCGTCGGAAAATGACCTGAACGGGCGATGCGGATGTTCTCGTGGTAAGCCTCAGCCGTCTTTTCGGCCGCTTTCACGTCGGCCCGGTCGTCGATCGTATGAAGGGCTTTCTCCAAGGTCACCGGTGGCGAGGATTTCTCTTCATCAGTCAATTCCGTTGTGGGATTCCACCCCGTGAGAAATGCCAAGATCGCTCGGGCTGCATCCAATTGGCCTCGCGTGGCCGCAACCTGCGCCTCGAGCGAGGCAATGTTGGCCTTAAAGGTCAGAAGGTCCGTCTCCCGCGACCTGCCGATGCGGAGAAAATGCTCGAGCTCACGCAGACGTTTGCGGTTGATTTCAATCTCCAAAAGATAATTCTTCTCATCACTTTCAAGCGCCAAGACGTTGTAATAGGCGGTGGCTGTATCATAAAAAAGCTGTTTCAAAGAGTTCTTCAAACTCATTTTTTGCGATTCCAACAAAGCCTTGGTTTGGTGGAGGGCCGCGTATTCCTTCATGCCGCGAAAGAGAGGCTGATCCAAAGTCACCTTGGTGGTTGTTTGATCCGACAAAAACAACGGATTGCCGTTGCCGTTGTTGGGCGTATTCAGATGCATCCAGGATCCCGAGGCGGAAATAGTCGGGAAAAGGGCTCCTTGGGCCTGATCCCGCACTTCGGTCGACTGCTCCACCAGTTCCTTTTGAATATCGATTGTCTCACTGCGATGAACGGCGGCATCAAAGGCTTGTGAAAATGATTTCCCCGCCCGCGCCTCCGGTGACAAAAGCACGGTTAAAAGCATGGAAAACAGCACCGTGGGATAGGCAGTGCCGCCACACTTGAGGAATTGGATGAAGAATGGGATGAAGGAGGAAATGAAGAATCGAATATTGAAGATTTGCAAGTTGAAGATTTGAAAAGAAACCCTGACGGATCGCCCCTGACCGGTGATCTTTGCCATCCCCCCCCCTTCCATCGACAAGTCATTGTCACTCTCGGCCTCGGAAAGTTCAACAGGTCTTCAAACAGTACAATGATTAAAAAGCCAAACAACCGCCGACACCATCAGGCGTTGTGGCTTCTTTATGATGGAAACCGACCCTTTATTGACGAACGGCTTTTTATTGTTTACGGATTCTTGCCCTTTAGGGGTCGCCAGAAAGGCAGCCGAAATTTCAGTCCCATGTGGCTCTGACTGATGTGGCTCTGACTGAAAGGGAGAGCCTGACTTGAGAAAGAACTCGGTCATCCAGGCTTATTGTGGCGCCAAGTAGGAGGACACACCGTTGTAACTTCCTATGACAGCTGATTTACCTGCCGAGCTGGTGTAGAAGGTGCCGTTAAATACATTCGAAGTCCCAACGACCTGAAACGTCATGGTTGTCGATGTACAGCCTCCTTGCACGGCTGAGCTGCCGAAATAGCCGATGATTTTTCCGGTCGTCGTTGATTCCAATAGCGTCAAATTCAGCGACGAAGCACCAATCACCCATGTATAATTGCCCGAGCAGTCAGACACACTCGCCGCGGTGTTACTCACCGTGAACTGAACGCTGCCTACAGATCCAAGGGCGTCCTTTATTGTAACTGTGTAAAGATTCGCTGTCGCCGGAGCGGTGTAATAGTCGATCCCTGTGGTGGTCTGGGTTGACTGCAGGGATCCGCCGTCCACTGTCCACGTGTAGGGTTCAGTGCCGTTTTGCACTGTAATTTGGGCTTGTTGATTGGGGCTTAAAGAGTACGCGGAAGCGACGACCGACAAAGGCGCCGCTGTTGTTGTCGTCGAAGTCGTGGTCAATGCCGTTGAACCGGAAGGCGAAACGGTCAGCACCACATTGGCTTGGTTGTTGGCATTATCGACCACAGTCACCGTGCAGTTCTCAGCCGCCGAAGTGGACGGCGCGGTGTAGTAGGCAATCATAGCTGACTGCAGAGTCACCACTCCGCAGCCCACGGGAGAGACCGCCACGCTGGCCAACACTCCGGATCCACCTGACGCCGTCAATGCCGTCGTCGCACCGCTGGTCAGGGTGGGCGAGGTTGCAGTCACGGTCAAAGTGGAACCCGTCGCGGTGGGCGACGTGGATGAACCGCCACCTTGCGAGCAAGAAAGAAGAAGAAACGATAAACCAAGCAGCAGCAGATAGGCGCCAGTCATGGTTCTTTGATTTTTCACGATCCAACTCCTTCACCGATAATATTTGTGCGCACGCATTTAGTTTGCGCCCGGGCCCTGCTTATCCTCATACCTCATTATGCTTGCAAGCCCGTGCCGAGCTGGAATTCACTTATTTTTTGAGTGGGGGTCTCTGGAGAATAGACAAACTCGTTGTAACGTCCTGAGATTGCTGAAGAAGGACTTGTCTAGAGATTAACCACCCGGTGTGACAAAAACTGTTCTGAAATTTTGGTTCAAAGCCCAACGAGAGTGCCAGATCTGCCCGAGAGTTCAGGAGTGGACTGTGGTCCATTTTCAATCCAACCGAGATAAACAAAACAACTGCCAAAACAAATTTATTTCAACCTGAAATCGAAAATACTCCGAAAAGAAAGCTAAATTGCTCATCTCGACAAGATTTTGGACAAGACTGGTAGAGAACGAGGGAACCAGCGCGCGGCTGTTCCATCGGGCTAACGTCGAACGTCACTTTAGTCAAAAGATAGACACACTCGGCAACCTTGGGAGTGCCGATCGTCTGGCAAATACTTTTTGCGCCTGCAGCCCTCGTTACTAAGTTTTTTATAAATATAAGGTTTCTTATAAGGTTTCTAAATTAGAGCTTAGACTAGTTTAACCAGTGATTCAATTTGTTAAAAAGTCGCGTGCATGGCGGCTTCAACACCGGATTCCTTCATATCCAGAGAAGCTTGCCGACCCAGGCGGTCAGTGATGGATCCAGTCTGGCTCATGCTCACGTAATCCAGGTCAAAGCCCACTGTACGAGTGACTTGCACCCCGACTCCCGCTTGATAACCGAAACCAGGATTGAAATTCGCCGAATAGCCTTCAAATTGACTGATGGGAGGTCGGCTTAGATTGATTCCACCCTTGACGCTAACATATCGATTGAAGGTGTATGCCAGATTCCCATCGATCTTGACCAACCCCACAAGGTAGTTTTGATAACTTCCCCCGATCAGTGCCGCATTGGCCGTCCAACCGAGGTCCTTGACCGGCAAGCTCGCATAACCGAGAGCAATGCCCAAAGCAGAGCTGACCTGATCAGACCCGGAAGCAACGATTCGATTCGTGGATTGCAAGTCGAAGCGCAGCGCCGGCTTAACGAAAGCGACCCGAAAGCCTTTAGACGAAGGAGCTTTCTCCTCCGCCTTTGGCAGATCGCTCGTTGTAACCTGAGCCATCGAACTGGCGACTGCAAAAAACAATGTCGAAAATGATGTCAGAAAGAACGCCCGTGGCGGCTTCGCCGCCCACGCTGGAACCCATTGAAATAGTCGCAATTGATTTTGCAGCAGAGAGTGTCCTTGATTCAGAAGTTTCATAAGCTCCTCCTCTAAAAACTCCGAACTATCTCACAAGCGGACTGATAGGCAAGTAATATCTTGCGATACAACCTGCGGAACATAAAGGACACTACCGCTTAATCACCGAAAAGCTTCGCACGAGATTTGCGGTTTCAACCTTTTCCACCGTGAAATACAGACGGCCAATTTCACGTTCATCAGTGGTTTGCACGCTGACGCGCCAAGAGCCAGGCGCGTAATTTCCTTTGGCGGCGAAACCGCGGTAGCCCGTCTTGCGGCCACCGACGATTTTCATCGGCACTGAATCTGTCTTCTTCCATCCCCGTCGTTCTTCGTAGTAACTCCAAACCAGCTGAAGCGTATCGCTAAAACGAGCCGGAGAATAAACACTCACGAAGAAATAAATCTGGTCGCCGGGCTCGGCGGTGAAATCCTCGTCCCCGTGTCGCCAAAATTTCCACCACGGTTTTTCGTGATATAGAAGATACTGATCTTCCTTTTTTTCAATCTTATGAAAGACCCCCATATACTCCGCTGAAATCGGCACCGGAGGAATCCATCCCAAAACATAAAAGACCACAAACAAGACAATGACCAGGACACTCGGAACCAACCACCGGGACAAGAGCCGTTGGCGATTCACGCCCCGGCGGATCAGCAGCCGCTGCTGAAATTCAACCACGGCGGCAGTTAAAACCACCGCGATCGCATAGGGAAGAGGCCCGACTGAACCCATCAAGGTGGGAACGACCATGCTGTAGAAACAAAAAATCAGTACGACAAAGAAACCAACTTTGATCTGCACCCCGGCGGATCTGACCCGGGGCAACTCGTTAGCGATCAACAGACCGGCAAGAAGCAAGAGAAAGATTGAAGAACTGAAGAAAGACGCGCTTTTCAAAAAGAAGAGTGAGTAGATATTCAGAAGAGTTCCCATAAAAAAATGGACCAAGGGTTGGCGATAATGCCACGGCGTTTTCAAACGCCCGGAAAGTTGAACGACGTTCTCCTCGATGCAAATCTCGTAAAAGAGAACGATCGCAAGAATCAGGAGATAGGCCACCTGCTGGAAAATAGCGAAAGGCTCATTGATTTCCCCAACCATGAGCGCATCAAAGAGAAATCCGGCCACAAAAAAGGCGATATCGACTTGGATTTCATGCTCTTCGTAAAAGTGAGTGAGCTTTTTCTTAAACTGGTTTTTAAATTGGGAGACCGACATTCCCGAATCTTAGCAAAGACTTGGGCA
The DNA here is from genome assembly GCA_003176075.1 of Bdellovibrio sp. GTDB lineage: Bacteria > Bdellovibrionota > Bdellovibrionia > Bdellovibrionales > Bdellovibrionaceae > PSRN01. The sequence continues at coordinate 3,201 of PSRN01000265.1, read as the reverse complement.
AAGACCAAAACGTGCCGTACTGGACGTCCTGCTGGGGTCTTTATCGTATCAGCTGGCGGCTGAACTGGGGGGTCCCAAGTCGGTGCCGTCGGTGCCGTCGGCGCCACCGCAGAGACTGCCGTTCTTCTCGGCCACCACAGCTACAGCGTTCCCTGATGGAACAGCCGACAAATGTTCGCGATTCTTGATTCGCCGGTACAAAGTCTTGCGGTCGATGGCCAAATCCCTGGCTGTCCTGTCCTTCGCCCCGTGATTCTTCTTTAAGGCATATACGATATAGCTATTGATCACTGTCTCCAATGGGACAATCTTTCGCTCGGATATACAAAACAGATCCTGAGCTTGAATCTCGTGACTCATCGTCGTGGCAGGGGTGCCGACACCGGCCGTCTCCTCGAAAATCAAATCCTTCGCATCCACGGGGCCGCCTTGGGCCAGAACCACGGCTCGCTCAATCGTGTTTTCCAACTCGCGGACGTTTCCAGCCCAGTGGTTCTTCAGCAGATACTCGGTCGCTTCTTTGGTGAATTCATTGACTCGAACACTGTTCTGTTGCGCGTATTTGCGCATAAAGTACCGGGCGAGCGGCAAAATGTCCTCGGACCTTTCGCGCAGGGGGGGCAGGTTGATCGGAATCACGTTGAGGCGGAAAAATAAATCCTCGCGGAATCGGCCGGCGCTGATTTCTTCTTTTAGATTCTTGTGGGTGGCCGAGACGATCCGCACGTCCACGTCAATGGGTTGGGTCTCGCCCACGCGACGGATCTTTTTTTCTTGCAGAACCCGCAACAGTTTAGCCTGAAGACTCAGGCTGAGGTCGCCGATTTCGTCCAAGAACAGAGTGCCATTGTTGGCCTCCTCAAACAAGCCGACTTTTTTCTCAGAAGCTCCGGTGAAAGCCCCTTTGCCGTGACCAAAAAGCTCCGATTCTAAAAGTGTCTCAGGGATAGCGGTGCAATTGATCGCGACCATCCGGTGTTTTTTGCGCGGACCAAACCGGTGGATGGCCGTGGCAATAACTTCCTTTCCCGTCCCACTTTCGCCGGTAATTAAAACACTGGCTGAACTGTTGGCCACTCTCTTTGCGAGGTCCAACGCACGCAAGAAGTTCGGACTTTTGCCGATGATACCTTCCACTAAGACGGCCTCTTTATGAGCCACCGCCTCTTTCAACAGGGCATTTTCTTCGCGCACATGTTTCAAATAGACGGCGCGTTCAATGGAGATCTGAAGCTGGGGCAGATGAAGGGGCTTGATCACAAAATCGTAGGCCCCTGCCCGGATCACGTCCAGGGCCAATTGGGAATCCTGGTAGGCCGTCATGATCACGATGGGAGTGTCAATTCCGCGGGCGCGAATTTCCTTGGTCAGGTCCATGCCCGACATTTGCGGCAACATAAAGTCAGTGAGGATCACGTCACTGTGAGCCTCCGGCAGGGTCAAGTCTTTCAAAGCCTGTTCGGCACTTTCATAGGCTTTCACCTCGAACCCCTTGGGGCGGAAAAAGGCCCGAATCAGTTCGAGAGTTTCCGGATCGTCATCGATTACGTGCATGATGGGTATTGTGCTCATAGCATAGTGAGGTATCAGCAGTTCCATTGTTCCACAACCCTCTTCCCCCTACTTTCGTAAAGTCTTAACGTGAACCCGAACATTGTTAAAGACTCTCAACACTTTTGATGACCTTTCAGCTTGCATTTCTCCTGAGGTCGAATCTTATCGAAATATGTCTAAGCAAGATGGCGGCCTGCACGTCTTTCTCTTTCACGCGGCACATGGGGATGAAATGAACTCTTCCGTTCCTCGATCGAGTCAAATTTCCGCCCTTTTCTTGTCATGTCCCTTCGGTCCATGGTAAGTCTCGAGCCATTGATGACACCGCTAAAGTATTTTGTTTTTGATCTCGACGGCACGCTGGTCGACTCATTTAAGCTCTATTTTGAATCGATTGAAAAAATCTTCGATGAGCACGGCATGGAGCTAAAGGCCGCTCACCGCGACCAGCTTTTCCACATGCCCACGCCCCGATTTCTGTCCCAGTGGTTCCCGGAAGAGAGAGTGCGCGAATTGGTGGACGAACTCATCGTGGAAAGTCGCCGGCGATGCTTTGATGCCCAGCCTTTTGACGGAGTGAGCACCCTGCTGGCGCGACTGAAACAGCACGGAAAATCCCTGGCCGTTTGGACCAATCGCGACCGGGGTTCCACGCTCGAAATACTTCGGCTCCATCAAATGGACAGCTATTTTGATTTGGTGGTCAGTGGCAGCTGCGTCGAACAACACAAGCCATCGCCGGAAGGTCTTCGTAAGATTCTGGCTCACTTCCAAGCCGCCCCGCAGGAGACCGTGGTCATCGGCGATCACGACGTCGACATGGTCCCTAGCCTCGCCGAAGGTTGCCATTTCGTGCGGGCCAGTTGGCATTCTCATTGGCGGGAGTTTAAATGTGAACAATCGCCTGTGCAGTTCCATAGCTTTTGCGATTTTCAACAATGGGCTGAACTGAGGGCCGACGTGCGCTCTGTGGATCAATGAAGAACTCTGGGAGGGGAAATGTTTAATTTCGCAATGTTCAGTCTCGAAAAGCTCAACCGAACGGCGCTCGAATACACGGCTCTGGTCAACGGACTGAGCCTGGCTCGCGTTCCGCTTTTGGCAGTCTGTGCCCCCCAGGTGGTCGAACTAACGGACGAGCGGGCGGTGGTCAAAATCAGACTGGATTGGCGCACCCGCAACCACGTCGGCGTCATGTACTTCGGGGCCCTGGCCATGGGCGCCGAACTCTCCATCGCTTTGAAAGCGATCCAGCGGATTCGCGAATCAAGGAAGCGGATCGAATTCATCTTTCAGGACTTCCAGGCTGAATTCTTAAGGAGAGCCGACGGTCACGTGCACTTTATTTGCGATGAGGCTCAAAAGGTCGCCGCTTTGATCGACCGGGCCGCCTCGACCGAGGAGCGCCTTCATGAAACCTTCCGTGGTTTTGCCATCGTGCCGCGAAGCGTGGGAGGCGCCGCCCAAGCCGGCGCCGCAAGCGTCGGAGGCGCCGTCCAAGTCGGTGCCGCAAGCGTGGGAGGCGCCGCCCGCGAAGAGCCTGTCATGCGTTACAACCTTACCTTGTCGGTGAAAAACCGCTCCCGTAAAGTCTCCTGACATTCGCGCAACAACTGTTCGAGAATTCGCCGCACCGGCAGGATTTCA